>NZ_JBDOPO010000290.1:0-4111 GCF_039830215.1 Rubritalea sp.
ATTCTGTTGACTATGTGAGCGTATCACTCGTGATCACGCGACCTCACTAGCCCTTGACACTTGAAATAGTCTAAGGCGTTGAGCTAAGTGATTGTTGAAGCGGTTGTGGAACGTTGGTCGTTCTACTCGCTTACAATGCTTTCTATTTCTTAGGGATCACGTTATCATTGTGATAGATGATGGAGAAGGTGGCTCGGCTGGTCTTGCGGAGGCTGTCGCGGACCTCGGTGTAGCTGAGCATAAGAAAGAGCCCAGAAACTGGCTCGATGTGGTAGGAGGTGGTGTCGGTTGTGAAATTATCACGGGTAGTGCCACGTTTTTTACTACTCAGTTTGAGCTGGCCGTGTTGGTGGGTGAGCGCCCGTTTTGCTTCATTGAATTTGAGCTTGGCTAGGTCGAAGCTCATTTTTGGGTCAGCGTAGTTGAGTACTACTTCATAGAGGCGACCTTTGTTGAAGCGTGCCTCGAGCGATGATGCATCGTGGCTGGGCAGGTTGCCTTTAGAGTTTTTTATGACGATGTGTCGTTCGTCCACCTGATGACCTGGCAGGCTGATTGAGACATCGAGCTTTTGCTTTTCGGCCCAATCAAAGAGCCTTTCAGGAGTGTCTCCCCATTTGAGCCCAAAGGGTGGGGAGAGCAGTGCCTGGGCATGAGAACTAGCCATACTTAGGAACCAGCAGGTGACGCAGAGTATGGCTAGGAATGATTTCATGAACGTTTTTTGAACATGTCGGTGTATGCGCCAATGATGCCTTTGATCATTTTCCAGATTAGGAAAAGAACGGCGCCAATGACGATGAATCCTGAGAGTAAGATACCGACGACGACCCAGAGTGGCCACCACTTCTTTTGCAGGAAGCGGGAGAACTTTGGGTTCATGGCCAAGCCGGCAAGCTTGGTCATGATGCGCATCTTTAGAGGTAGTTTGCCGCTTTGCATTCCAGCCATAGCTGAGAGGTCGGGCATGCCTCCACCTCCGAATGCCGCGAAGGGGTTGTCAGCCCCCGTGTTTGGCATGCCTACGTCAGGAGCGGATTGCTTCTCCTTCCGAGCGCTGGCGTTCTTTTTGATTTTCGCGCTGAGGACCTCGTCGACCTTGGCCTCAACGACTTTACGATCCATGGCCATAGTTAACTCTGGAAGACGGTTTTCTCAGTTTCAGCGTCGAGCACGCTGAAGCGCTCGCGGTGAAGGTTTGCGTCAGTACGGAAGATTAGTCGACCATTGTGGGTGCGCTCGAGCTCAACGAGGAGCTTGGAGTCTTCCTTCTTGAAACGGTTGAGGACATCTGGGTTGACCAGCACGATGAGGTCACCGAGGCCTTCAGCATTGCGCTGAATGACGGTGTGGAGTCGGCGTTGGATTTCCACAGACATAGTCATGGTAGTCTTCACGCGGCCACGGCCTTGGCAATACGGGCAGGGCTCGTACATTGTGTCACGGAGAGATTCCTTGAGGCGCTGGCGAGTCATTTCCATCAAGCCGACTGGAGAGATCTGCATCACCTGAGTCTTGGCCTTGTCACGCTTGAGGCGCTCCTTCATGGCGCGGTACACTGTCATCTGGTCGCGGCGGTGACGCATGTCGATGAAGTCAACCACGACTAGTCCACCGATGTTACGGAGACGGAGTTGGCGTGCGACTTCTTCCGCTGCTTCCACGTTGGTCTGGAGAATCATTTTATCGACATCTCTGGAGCCTTTATTTCGGCCAGTGTTGACGTCGATAGCGATGAGAGCTTCGGTCTCATCGATCACAAGGTAACCACCACACGGGAGCCAAACTTGGCGGTGGAAGGCCTCGTCGATCTGCTTCTGTACGCCAATCTTGTTAAAGATCGAGCGGCGTGATGGGAAGTGGTGGATGCGGCGCTTTGCACGGCGAGAAATCTTGCCAGCCACATCACGCATGAATTCAGTAGTCTCTAGGTCGTCACAGATGATCTGGTCGACTTCGTCAGTGAGGAAATCGCGTGCCGTGCGCTCGATAAGGCCAGGCTCACGGAAAGTACAGACGGGAGCTTTCTTGGAGTCACGCTTGGTTTCTACTTCGTTCCATTGCTCGAGGAGCATGGCTAGATCGCGGACAAAGTGGCGGGCGCGCTGGCCTTGGGCCACTGTGCGCATGATGATGCCCATGCCTTCAGGTACTTGCAGCTTCTGCATGATGCGGCGCAGACGCTGGCGCTCCTTCGGGTCGTCGACCTTGCGGGAAATACCAAATTGCTCAGAGAATGGCATGAGTACGAGGTAGCGACCAGCGAGTGAGACGTTTGTGGTCACGCGTGGGCCTTTGTTGCCGATAGGTCCCTTGGAGACCTGGATCATGATTTCTGAACCGATTGGGTAGATGTTAGGAATGTCCTTTGAAGAGATTTTCTTTTGCTTCTTTCTCGGGCGTCCTTCGCGTTCGATTTCTTCGAGACCACCGTCGAGGGCTGCTGGAATAGCGTCCCAGAAGTGGAGGAAGGCATTTTTCTCCATGCCAATATCCACGAACATAGCCTTGAGGCCTTGCTCGATATTTTTCACGGTTCCTTTGAAAATTCCACCGACGATGTTGTCTTCGCCTTCGCGTTCGACATCATATTCTTCGAGGCTGCCATTCTCTACTAGAGCGACTCGGCGTTCGAGTCGTTCTGCGTTGATGACGAGTGTGACTCCCTCACGAGGGTTTGGCTCACCTAAGCCTAGTACTTGTTTGATTTTTTTGATCATAATAAATTTGTTAAATTGGTTTGTTGAAAATGGTTTGTTGAAAATGGTTGTTGGGGGGTATCGGAAAGTTGTAATGCGTCGTTTCTATTGATTGTTAGGGGCTGTTGATAGCCCTAAATTGGTATTTTATTCGTAAATGGGTATTGCGCGCGGAATAACCGAACCGCGAGGGTCGATCTCGGCACGAATGGTGGGTGTTGGTAAGTCTTCTGGTTCTTCTGGTTCAGGGTTGATGACGACGATGGCTGAGGCCTCTTCACCCGTTTCGCCATCGGCCATGAAGGCTGCGGCAAGTGGGTTGTCGTCAGGTAGTGAAATTTCGGAAATGAGGTCGGTGTTGCCGATGTATGGTTGTTGTTTGCCTAGCGGGAGATCGCGCCCATCTTCTTGAGCGAAGAGCCCGGTGAGTATGAGTTTGACGAGAGGCCCCGCAACTTTGCCTCCGCTGCCACCACGTTTGACTGCCGCGACTACCACGTAGCGTGGGTTATCATAGGGTGCGAAGGCTACTGTCCAGGCGACGTGAGTCTTGATGCCGAGGTCGGTGGTTTGGGCCGTGCCCGTCTTAGCACCAATCAGGATGTCTTTAGGGGCTGCGCGGCCAGCGGTTCCACCTATTTTGTGCGCGGCCAGGCGCATACCCTCGCGGATGCCTTGGAGTTGAGCTTGGTCGAGGCCCTGCTTGATCAGGTTTGTTTTGAGTTTTGGTCTGTCAGAAATTTGGATGCCGAGGGCGTCGTGGCTGACTTTACGCAC
This sequence comes from Rubritalea sp., assembly GCF_039830215.1. Taxonomy (NCBI): domain Bacteria; kingdom Pseudomonadati; phylum Verrucomicrobiota; class Verrucomicrobiia; order Verrucomicrobiales; family Rubritaleaceae; genus Rubritalea; species Rubritalea sp. Next base: position 3,477 of record NZ_JBDOPO010000290.1, read on the forward strand.
GATGCGTGGCTGATAGAGTTGTCCCCCATTGGCGACGGCACTGATGAGTGTGGCCATCTGAAGGGGCGTGGCTTCGGAGTCACCTTGGCCAATGGCCAGCATGCCGGTAAGGGCGGGAGTCATGACTTTATTTCGGTAGCGACGTTGCCAATCGATACTGCCAGGAAGAATACCGGCGGACTCGCGTGGAAGTCTGATGCCGGTTGGTTGTCCCAGACCCAGCATGCTGTATGACTCGACCATTTTATCCGAGCCAACTGTGTTGGCGACTTTCATGAAGTAGGGATTACATGAGCGCTGGATCGCTTCCTGAATGCTTAGCACGCCGTGACCCCAGGTTTTCCAACAACGGATTTTAGCTTTACCGTACGGAGTGTAGCCCTTGCAGTCGCACTGCATGCCGTGGAGCCCATTGAGAGCAGCAGTGATGGCTGCGGGGATTTTAAAAGTGGATGCTGGTGGGAAGTTACTGATGGCGCGATTGAGGAAGGGGGCTGATTTATTGTCCCGATAGTCTGCGTAGCGCTTGGAGGTGATATTAGGGATAAAATCGTTGGGGTCAAAATCGGGGACTGACGCCATTGCCAAGACCTCGCCAGTACGTGGGTCCATCACCACGGCAGCAGCACGGCCAG
>NZ_JBDOPO010000081.1:0-4108 GCF_039830215.1 Rubritalea sp.
TTCAATCATCACGCCTTGCCTTGCTTGAAATTCTTTCCAGCACCACCAACGCTAGTTGCCGGAGGTGCCCTATAGGATAAAAAATAAACAGATTGAGTTGTCTCTCTCTGTGAATAGTGCTAGATAATTTTGATGCTTGGATCTTTCAACCACCAAACTGAAGCCTCAGTCTCTGATCGACAATGGAGCCATGGTTTAGCTCCTCCACTCTTAATGATGGGAGTTCCAATAGACCAAGTGACGTGTCAACAAACTATTTCCATAGTAGATCAGATGGTGCAAAGCCGTCACCCGCATATGATCGCAACTGCTAATTTAGATTTTTTAGCTCTAGCTCAAGAAGACGAATCCCTTCAGAGCTCACTACTAGATTCAGATTTAGTGTTAGCTGACGGAATGCCTCTCATATGGATGTCCCATCTCCTAGGTAACCCACTACGCGAACGGGTAGCTGGCAGCGACATGGTGCCGCGTATTCTTGCTTTAGCTCAGCATAAAGGTTACCGCGTATTTTTCCTGGGTGGTAAAGAAGAAGTCCTCTCTGAGGCAGGAAAGAACATTCGAAAAAAATGGCCAAAACTAGAAATTGCAGGAATGTATTCACCTCCATTTACTCCCCTCGATGAGATGGATCACATCGCTATCCGCAAGAAAATCAAAGATGCTCGAACAGATGTGCTTTTTGTTTCTTTTGGCTGCCCAAAACAAGAAAAGTGGATTGCTATGAATTTCCGGGAACTAGGAGTACCGGTATGCATCGGGGTCGGTGCTACAATTGACTTCCTTGCAGGCACTACCAAACGTGCTCCAATTTGGATGCAAAAAACTGGCTTAGAGTGGGTATACCGTACATGCCAAGAACCCCGTAGGCTGGCAAAGCGCTATTGGAGGGACATTTGCGTGGTCCTTCCGGGCTTGTTTAGGCAATATCAAAACTACAAGTCGTATAGCCCTAACTTACCTGAGACCAGAGATCTACAAGGAAAAACTCAGGTTCACCGCAATGTATCTTACCAAGTGGTCACCTTACCTAAAAGGTTAGATGCTTTCGCCGCTGGCGATGAAAGTCTCAGGACTGCATTCGATTTGAAAGATGTAATCATAGACGCACAAGCAACCGAATTCATAGATAGTGCTGGTACGGGTAGAATGATAAGAATGGCCAGAGGAGCCAAAGAGCAAGGAGGACAATGCGTCCTAGTTGGGGCGCAAAAGACCGTCCTCAGATCGCTAGAAATGATGCGCCTCAGAAGTCAATTCAAAGAGGCTGTGTCACTTGAAGAAGCTCTTACCATAATTGACTCATGCACATAGGGCTTAGTGCTACAGTAATTCAAAATGGGCAATCTGGAGTTGCCCAATACATCTTTGCACTCACAAGGGAATTGATCGAGTTATCAGATTTAAATCTTCACCTTTTCGTATTAAAACACGAGCAACACCATTTTGATTTTGCAAAAGACAAGTGCAATATCATTACGGTGCCTTCTTGGGCGCGCTCACCAATAAAAAACATATGGTGGCATCATACAAAAGCTCCGCGTATTGCAGCCCAGCTTGGGCTAGATGTCTTTCATGTTCCAAGCTACCGCAGAATGATGTCCTCTAAAAGGTTCGCCACAGTCGGTACAATACACGACCTAGCACCTTTTCATGTAAAAGGTAAGTATGACATTGCTAGAATGTTTTATGGCCGCGTAGTCGTAAAATATCTGGCTGCAAGGCAGACTAAATTGATCGCTGTAAGCGGTGACACGGCTAAAGACATCGAACAGTTCTTTAGTCTACCAAGTTCTGAAATTACTGTAATTCATAATGGGATCGATCACGAGCGGTTTAAAGCTAGTGATAGTAAGCAAGCTAGAAAATGGATTTCTTCAACACATCAAATTCACACTCCATTCTTTGTCTACATTTCGCGCTTGGAACACCCATCAAAAAATCACGTGCGATTGATTGAAGCATTTAACCAATTCAAGCAGAAGAATGATTCTGACTGGCAACTGGTGTTTGGTGGTGGTGATTGGCATGGTTGCGAAGAAATCTATGCGGCCGCTAAATCCTCGCCCTATTCTCAAGAAATTCACTTCCTAGGGTTCATCGCAGATCAAGACCTTCCGAAGGTGTACCTAGCGGCTTCTAGCCTAGTGTATCCTAGCTTATTCGAGGGTTTTGGTCTACCTCCTGTAGAAGCCATGGCGTGTGGCTTACCTGTCATTAGCAGCGACAGAGGTGCGCTCAAAGAAATTGTCTCAGATGCTGCACTTATCGTTGACCCTGAGGACATCTCCGATATTGCCGAGGCATTAAGAAAAGTTCAAAGCCAGCCATCTTTAGTAGCAGAGCTGATAACTAAAGCTGAAATAAACGCCGACCGTTTTCATTGGAAAAATACAGCAGAGCAAGTAGTACGCGTTTACAAGGAGGCGATCAAAAAACATCGAAATTAAGAAACGATCTTTGCTGAACCAATGATTTAGCGGCCAATTCTAGAGATCTACAGACCCGCGGGCGTCAACTCAGCAGTCTAATCCATTGAAAATGAGACAGCTGACAATTTCACACTCCAGTACTTACATGGCTAATTCGAAGTCTGATAGGATCATTCAAGCCACTTTGGCTTCAAGCAATGATACTAGCTGATAAAGATGTTGTCCCATCATACAGAAGTGATCCCGTAAAACGGAGCCAATAGCATATTGACATCTCTGGCTGTTCATCGGTCGCTTAATCAGCGAAAAAGAGACAAATGAAACGTAAGAAAAGACATCTCAGTGCTGAATTTAAAGGACACATCTCCCACAAAGCGCTCAAGGGCATACGCGTACACTTAGTGCATAACTGATTGAAAATAAATCAATAAAAAGCTTGAAATAGTGAGTGCATCGGAATGCTTGGCATGTCTAAACGCTTACGCACCAACGACTCACCGCTTAACTTATTAGACCTCGATGCAATTGCCAAGCATACATCTTTCATTCGAAGAAAAACACAAAGCTTCTCGGGTATTTCTATAATCTTAGCCTTGCTCAAATGCCTACAAAAAGGTGATGCATCCTTCAATTTGTTAGCTGGCGAAATGAGGCTTCTAAACCTAAAATCTACTTTGTAGAGGTGCTATCTATAAGCGACTTAACCAAAAATCAGTCGACTTCCTCCAAGAAGTCATTCGACAACTTATAGCCTCTCAAAAACTGCCTACGATCAAACGTAAAACCACGCAGAGGTTAAACCGTATTTTGATAGAAGACTCCACTTTTGTTCCAATGGTAGCGATCAATGCTGCCAACTTCCCAGCATGTGGTAATCAGACAGGAGTAACCGCAGGATTCAAACTAGATTTATCCTTCGATGCACTGACTAACACTATTGTACATCAATCATTTGGGTCAGCTAGAGAGTCAGATAAAAAGCTCGGTGCGCAACTCTTGGAAGATATCCAACCAGGAGATCTAGTGCTCGGAGATATGGGGTATTTCGGGTGTGCAGCATTGAATCTAATCGCCGAGAAGGAAGCGTTTTGGATATCTCGTTTACCTAGCTCAATCAATGTCTTTACTAGCAATGCTGAGTCACAGGAGAAGAAATTGAGGTCACGGAAAAATAACTTCATTGATGAAGTGGTAACACTTGGAAACGACGGTGCCACAAAGGTTAGACTCGTCGGAATCAGAGCCGATGATGCGCTTGCTGCTCAGCGTCGCAGAAGCAGAAAATCTGTGGCTCAAAAATTTTGGAATAGCCCTAAGTATCAATCCTTAGTCAGAGACGGATGGCATCTGATCCTTACGAATTTAGATCTAGATGTGACCGCCAAGGAGCTCTTTGAAATCTACTCAATCAGATGGAGTGTAGAAATCAGATTCAAGGCCTGGAAGCAATCGCTGAACATGAAGCCGACTTTGAAACGTTACACAAATTACCACCATCTGTGCTGCATAGCGCTTGCAGCATTGATCCAACAGTTAGTGGTGAACCCTATCTTTATGTTAGCAGTTGTGAGTGTCAAAAGAGCTCTGAGCTACGAGAAGGTGAGTGAAGTGATAAGTCAGCAACTAGGCACCCTGAGTTTGAGCTGCTTAGCCTCCCCATTGACCCTAGAAGAACG
>NZ_JBDOPO010000161.1:0-18377 GCF_039830215.1 Rubritalea sp.
GGTGTCAAAGACTCAGATCTTAAAGTTGTTATCTTTGGTGGAGGGGAATATGGGTTCACTCTCGCTCAGATGTTAGAAAGCTGGAATTGCAGGGTGCGTATCTTCGAAAAAGATGAAAAACGAGCACAAGAACTCACAGACCGCTTATCAAATACAACAGTCATTCACACAGATGGTACAGTTCTAGCTGAGCTAGAAGAAGAGCAAGTTGGCGAAGTTGATTTCTTCGTAGCCACCTCAGGCAGTGATGAAGATAATGTCATGACTTGTTTGCAGGCCAACAACCTAGGAGCTAAAAATTGTCTTACTCTGATTCACCGAGCTGACTACGCGCAGGCGATCTCCGGTAGTGGGAGGCATTTTGGTATACTGGCCGCGATTAGTCCACGCGAAGCAACGCGTCGGGACTTAGAAAAATTCATCACTTCAGATAAATTTCATACGGTCAAAAAACTTGGAGCCGGCGAGGTTATCGAAACCTCGATCGAACGAGGTTCGATTGTAGCCGAGAAAATGGTTGGCGAAGTCGAGTGGCCAGAAGGCTGCATTCTAGTGGCGCGGATACATGGACTCCATGCTTCGGTTCCTGGGCCAGATGATATTCTTGAGCCAGGTGATCTGATTTACGCCATGGTGACACCTAAGGTGCGTAAGCAATTCCTAAAATTAGTGCGTTAGCCTGTCATGAACTTCCGTATCCTAGCCAAAATACTTGGCGCACTATTATTGCTTGAGAGTGTCGCCATGTTCTTATGTGGTGTATTCACTAGGCTAGATCATTCCTGCGATTGTGAGTGGTCGATGGCTGCTTTGATGAAGTCAGCGGGAGTGACTGCCGCTTTTGGTAGTGCTCTCATGTTGTTAGGCTGGCGGAAAATTGTCAAAATACCACGGCGTGAAGGCGTGGTGATAGTTGGACTCGGCTGGATCTTGTCAGGGATTTTTGGAGGTTTACCATATTTACTGAGTGAGCCAGCCATGGCGCCGGCTGATGCTTTATTTGAATCCGTCTCGGGTTTCACCACCACTGGGTCGACGGTGATGACCGATATAGAGTCATGGCCACGTGGGATATTGATGTGGCGCTCAGTGACGCAATGGTTGGGTGGTTTAGGTATCCTCGTTTTGTTCGTGGCCCTATTGTCTTACCTTGGAGTGGGTACCAAATCACTTTTTCGTAATGAATCCTCATTCCAGACTGGTGAAGCAAGTACAGCTAGGATTCGAGACACCGCAATCAGTCTTTGGAGGGTGTATTTAGCGATCACGGCGGTTTGTATCATTGGACTTAAAACGATGGGCTTCACCTGGTACACTGCGGTGAACCATGGTTTCACCGCAGTGTCAACGGGAGGTTTCAGTCCGCACAATGCGAGTATTGGCTATTATTCCGATTGGGGGAATGGTTGGTTGATTGAGCTCTGGTTGAGCCTCTTCATGTTGATTTGTTCTGTCAGTTTCTTGATCTGGGTAGTAATCATGAAGAAACGCTGGAAACGCCTGCGCTCAGAAGAGGAAGGGAAGTGGTTTTTCCTTATCTGTTTTTCAGCGGCTCTGTTGATAGCTGTGGGAGTTGCGGCCAAGGAAATGGAGGGTTTTTGGCCAGCTCTTCGGCACGCATGGTTTATTGTGGTTTCTATCGCATCCACGACAGGCTTTGGTACAGTTGACTATGAACGGTGGCCAACTTTCGCCCTTGTGCTGATAGCGATGCTGATGCTGCTCGGGGGGTGTTCAGGTTCCACCGCTGGAGGTTTGAAAGTGAGCCGCCTGCTCGTACTGTTACGCACTGCTCGCTTTGAAGTAGTCAAAGCATTCCGGCCGCACAAGGTCTTCAAGATGCAGGTGAATGGAAATTCAATCGATCCTGAGGCTAGGGCACAGACTGTGATGTTTATCTGCCTTTATTGTTTCCTCGTGATCATTGCATCCTTTATGATGGGGTTATTAGAATTTGCGAACGACATAGATCTAGTCACTTCAGTGGGGGCTGTTTTTGCCACGTTGCTTAATATTGGTCCAGGGTTTGGTGAGGTGGGTCCTACAAAGAATTTTGCCCATTTCCTACCTGCGACCAAAGTGTTCTTGAGTCTTCTTATGATCCTAGGCCGACTAGAGCTGTTTGCTGTGCTGGTACTCTTCGTGCCCTCTCTTTGGAAGAAGTACTAGGCTGCCCGAATCTGAATTCACCAGAGAATCTTGAAGTGGTGCTCCTGGAAGGCGGAATCTCGGCTAACTGTAGTGAGGTTTTCGCATTGAGCTATAGCTATGAGCATTCTATCGAATGGATCACGGTGATGGAGTGGGAGGTCGACTATTGCAGCGCAGTAGTTGGCTTGAATGCCTAATTGATGAATTTGGTTATCCAGCAGAAGTCTAGTGACTTCATATTCACAATTCATCGGAAGTACGAAATGAGTATCGCGGAGGATTCTCATCTTACTTTGTTTTGTATTTAGCTTCATCATCGGCAATCTTTTGAGTTTTTAACTCATCAGGATAATATCTCTCAAAGAGTTCGTCGATAGGTTCATCAAAATCATCACCAATCTTGATGGCTAGATGTTTCTCTGTGCCGATCTTTCGCTTTGGTTTCTCAGCCGAGTCAATGGCCATCAGCATAGCGAGAGGCTGGTTGCGGTTTGCTGTAATGACTTCTTCACCAGCCAGAGCTTTCTGAATCAGCTCTGAAAGGTTGCTCTTCGCTTCAAGAATGGTGGAGATTACCCTCATAAAATAACTAAGTTACTTTGCTAAGTCAGTTTAACGCAAAAAAAACGCCTGCACCGATGTTCGATGCAGGCGTTTTGGGAATGGGTACTAGCGAAGATCTACGCTTTCACTGGCTGGCCTTTAGCGAGGCCTTTTTTGTCGTCCTTGTTGAAGGTGCTCTTCACGTATAGTTCGCGGAGTTGCTTGAAGTCAACTTCTGCAGGAGAAGCTGACATAAGGTCAGTACCGCGGTTATTCTTAGGGAATGCAATGACTTCGCGGATGGAGTCAGTGCCACAAACGAGCATAGCTACGCGGTCGAGACCGAGAGCTAGCCCGCCGTGTGGTGGTGCGCCGAAGGAGAACGCATCGAGTATATGCCCGAACATGGACTTCTTCTCTTCTTCAGTGACACCGAGAGCGGTGAACATGGAGTCTTGAAGGTCAGTTTCGTGGATTCGGATAGAACCACCACCGAGCTCGTAGCCGTTGAGGACAACGTCGTAAGCTTGTGCGCGGAGGCCTTCGTATTCACCAGCCTTGAGCTTCGCTTCGTCCTCAGGGATAGGACGAGTGAATGGGTGGTGTACAGCGTGCCAGCGTCCTTCTTCTTTGTCGAAGTGGAGCAGTGGGAATTCTGTAACCCAGAGGAAGTTGAGGTCAGTGTTGCCTGTCAGAAGGTTGAGATAGTCAGCACACATTAGGCGAACACGTCCGAGGACGTCGCATACTGTGTCCCAGTCGCCAGCGCCGAAGAGAACGAGGTCGCCTTCTTCGATGTTAAGCTTCTCTTGCATCGCTAGGAGTTCTTCTTCGCTGAGGAATTTCGTGATTGGTGATCGCCACTCAGCTGGGGTTGTACCACGAGCTTGGATGTAGGCGAGGCCTTTCGCGCCAGCTTCGATCGCAGCCTTTGTGAGTTTGTCGATTTGACCGGTGGATGCTCCGCAGAGTCCCTTAGCATTGATTGCTTTGATGCAGCCGCCCGCTTTGAGTGCGCCGGAGAATACCTTGAATTTGGAGTTCGCGAATACGTCGCCGAGGTCATTGAGATGAATGCCGAAACGTGTGTCTGGCTTGTCAGATCCGTAGGTGTTGAGAGCGTCGTTGTATGTTATGCGCTCGAACTTAGCTGGCGCGTCAGCGCCGATGGATTCCTTGAATACGCGACCGAGAAGTTTCTCAGTGAGGCCCATGATATCGTCTTGGTTGACGAATGATGCCTCGATATCGATCTGAGTGAATTCAGGCTGACGGTCAGCGCGGAGGTCTTCATCACGGAAGCACTTTGCAATTTGGAAGTATTTCTCAACACCGCTACACATGAGGAGCTGCTTGTATTGCTGCGGAGCCTGTGGGAGTGCGTAGAAATTGCCTGGGTGGAGGCGTGAAGGAACGAGGAAGTCACGTGCACCTTCAGGTGTCGACTTGGAAAGGATTGGTGTCTCGATTTCGAGGAAACCATCTTCGTCGAGCACGTCACGAGTTGTCTTTGTGATGCGGTGACGCAGCTTGAGGTTGCGCGCCATAGCAGGGCGTCGAAGGTCGAGGAAGCGGTACTTGAGGCGCAGGTCTTCGTTGTTTACTTCCTTATCGAGTGGGAAAGGGAGGACTTCAGCGCGATTCACAACAGTAACATCAGAAACGATGAGTTCAACTTCACCAGTAGCGATGTCGTCGTTGAATGTGGATTGACCGTCGATCTCTGGGCGAACTTCAACTGTGCCAGTGACCTGTACAACATCTTCCGCCCGAAGAGTCTCAGCGATGTCTGAATTCTCCTTAGAATTCTCAGGCTTGAATACTACCTGACTTACGCCTTCGCGGTCACGAAGGTCGATGAAAATAAGGCCAGCGCCTTGGTCGCGCTTAGATTTCACCCAACCGATAAGGGTCACGGTGTTGCCGACGTCTGCGCGGCTGATTTGGTTACATGTATGAGTTCTCATGTTATTAAAGTGGTTAGTTGGTAGTTTGAAGTTGGTAGTTACTGGCTTCCTAGTGAGCGTTTGAGGTCATGAATCATATTTCAAATCTCGATGTTCTCGTGAGTTAGCTGTTTTGCTGATTCTGAATCGTTGAAATTCTTTTTTGTACGATGTAGACTCGTGTACGAAGGTCACCGTTAGATTCTTTGCCGATATTTAGAAAGCGGGCGAGGTCCCCATTACTATTTCCTCCATGTCCTTCTGCTATGTTCGATGGAACGGAGATAGCAGATTTAGACATTTGATCTTTGAGCGCGAAATTGGTGAATTTTTCCACGATGTCCAGCACATTAACTGCTTGCCGGCGGATCTTTGCCAAACTTCGAGTTTTTCAAATGATAGGTAGGGTATCGTTAGCGTTCAGTTGGAGGCTTGAAGTTGGTCGTTAGCTGGAAGCTGAGTGACGTGCTGCGTCACTATCAACTGAATACTGCCAACTTTTTACTAATTATTGGTTCAGAGTTTCAATGAGTGCGTCAATCTTCGTGAATATCTCTTCAGATCTCTCAGTCAAGTTCTTCAATTGAATTTCAGGAAACTCTGCACCAATAATTAGTGCTTTAGTAGCTCCAAGCTTTTCAGCGGTCTTGAACTGCTTGTTGAATTTTGTCTCCGTCATTGCGTATTCGACCTTGTGGCCTGCGTAGCGGAGTTCGGTGACCACCTTGAGCGCGTTGAGGCGCTGCTCTTCGTCGGCGACAACCACATATATGTCACATGGGGTTTGTGTCTTGAGCCAAGCATCCATCTTAGCTTTCGCGTGTGGAGTCTCTTCTACAAAGTTACGAATCACCATGTCGCCCATAGCAAAGCCGGTGCAGGGGAGGTCTACTATTCCGTTGGAAAGTGACTTGAGTAGGTCGTCGTAGCGGCCACCACCAGCGACAGCGCGCATCGAGTGGGATGTGTCGAAAATCTCAAAGACAGTTCCCGTGTAGTAAGCTAGTCCGCGTACGATAGTGAGATCTAGCTTGAGGTATTTGCCAAGTCCACGCGCCTCGAGGTTCTTCTGAATTTGCTTAAATGCAGGGGACGCGTTTTTTGGATCGTTGATAAAGGCGTGAACGAATTCAGAAGTAAGGTTGTATTTAGCGAGCTTTTTGGAAACGACCTCAGGCTTGTCGCGCTCGATCTTGTCGATGACTCCGAGGAATCCAGTGGTGTCTTCGACGTTGTTTTCTGAGCAGAACTTGAGCCATGATTCGCGGTCTGATGCGCGAACCACGAAATCTTTTTCGGTGAAACCAAGAGCAAGCATGGTGTCGATGGCAACAGAAATGAGCTCGGCGTCAGCAGCCGGATCATCTTCGCCGATGATGTCGGCATTGAACTGGATGAACTCGCGGCCGCGCCCTTTTTGAGGTTTCTCATAGCGGAAGCACTGGCCGATCTCGAACCACTTCATAGGCTTAGGGTAGTTCCTCTGGTGACCAGACACTATACGTGCGAGCGATGCAGTGAGTTCGGGGCGCATGGTGATATCGCGCTTTCCTTGATCTACAAAACGGAACAACTGCGTGTTCATTTCGTCGCCAGCTTTCTTTTGGTAAAGTGCTGTTTCTTCAAGGATCGGTGCCTCGTATTCTACAAAACCGTAGCGATGCGCTACACTGCGCCATGTGGCGAAGATGTAATTACGAATTGCACAGTCATCGGGTGCAAAGTCACGGAATCCAGGAAGTGAGTTGAAGCGCTTGTCGGCCATACGCTAGACGTTGCACAGCCGACTTGTAATATTCAAGTTTCATTTGGATCGAATCTCACTAAGAATGATCCTAACTAGGTGCTGGACCTATTTTGAAATGAACTATTCTGCCGCCATAATGGCGTTATTTCCTTGGACTGTTTTTTCTGGTAGTTGCTGATGGTGTCTGCACGGGCAATCTTTTGCGTTGGAAAATGTGTGGAGAAGCGGGTCGTACTTGTCCCAGTGTGACGCTGTGGACTTGTGCTTCGATTGACTAAAGACTACCTTGTCTTCTTTGATGGTTTCTAGAACTTGGATGTCGCGCATAGTTGCGGTTGTGGCTTTGGCCGGATCAGTAGAAAGAATGACAAAATCAGCGAGTAGACCTTTTTTGATGCGTCCCTTACGGTCCTCTTCAAAAATCTGCCAAGCTGGACCAGTTGTGATTCCTTGGAGAGCAGTGTAGGCGTCGATACGCTCATTTTCTCCAACTACGACACCTGTACGTGATGTACGTGCCATAGCTGACCACATAACAAAGAAAGGATCCAGTGGAGTCACGTTGAAGTCAGTGTGGTTAGAGTAGATGATTCCTTTAGCGCTAGCGCTCTTTACTGGACTAATGAAGTTTGCCTTTTCCCGACCTATATTTTCGATATGCACATCTCCCCAGAAGAAAGTGTGGTTGGTAAAATACGATGGAGTCATGCCGAGCTCTACGTATTTAGGTAAGTGATCCGGCCGTTGAAATTGCGAGTGAATGACTACTGTGCGGCGATCGTCTTTTGCCGTGATGCCAGATTTTTCTATAGCTTCTATAGATTGGTCAATGGTCGCGTCGCCATTGGCATGAATGAAAACTTGGAGTCCTGTGTCGAGTATAGCTTTGACTTGCTTTTGAAAATCTTCCTTTGGTTGGGTTGTTTCACCCACCCAATTTTTCTCACCAGCTGGGCCGCCAGTGAGGAAGGGAGTCGTGACGTGCGCGGTTTTTCCTTGGGGCGAGCCGTCTTGGGTGAACTTGACGCCTTGAAACTTGAAGTTATTCTCATACTTACCGAAGACGTACTTGTTGTTACCCATGAATTTGGGAGCCTCGGTGAAACCTGGTAGAGAAATGATATCGAGAAAAATTCTACCTTCCGCAGCGGCCTTTTGCAGGAAGTTCATGTCTTTGATGTGTGTGAACCCTTCTTGTGCGTGAGTGTAGCCTTCTTGTGCATAAAGCATCTGGGCTGGTCCCATTAGCTCTAGTAGCTCCCTTTCTGAAGGCTGGGGAAGGTTTTCCAATACTGGCAGATAGGCAGTTTCCATAAGCAGTCCTGCGGGTTCATTCCCATCGGCCATGCGGGCGATTACTCCGCCAGGTGGCGTCTGAGTTGTCGAAGATATTTTAGCCCACTCTAGAGCTTTACTGTTGAGTACTGCTCCGTGCCCAGAAACGTGGATTACCATTACCCGGTGGTTCGGGAATGCTTTGTCAAGGTCTGCTTTCGTCGCGTCGCGTTTTTCTTTGAGGCCGTTCGGGTCGTAGCCGTATCCCACTATCCATTCCCCTTCTGGGATGCTCTTGCTGTTTCTATGGTCTTCTAACTGCTTCACCATGCTAGGGATGTCCGTGACTGGGCCGACTGGCGGAAGTGATACATTTGCTTGGTTGACCATACTTAGCGCAAACATGAAGTGACCATGTGGGTCGATGAAGCCAGGGAGCATCGCCTTGCCCTCTAAATCTCTTAGCTTAGTCGAGTCTTTTTTTAGGGCGAAAGCTTTCTCCTTTAGCCCAGCGAAGAGAATCTTGCCATCCTTGACCGCGACGGCTTCGACATAGCTCGCTTTCTCGCCATCCATAGTAAGAATGCTGCCGTTATGGTAGATTGTGTCGGCATTGTCTTCCGCGATGAGTGGATGTATCAGAGATAGTAATATGGTGGCTAGGGAAAGAGTGGATTTTTTCATGTTGTAGCTGGTGTCATGGTCGACATTTAGTCGATGAAATCTGGCATAAAGAGTACCTAACAATCCAACTACAATGTGGGGTTTATTCAAGGAGAATTTTGTGTGTTCACTGGCAATTTGAGTAGATTTGAAATACTCGTTTTCGGTGACTTTAGTGGGAGTATATCAGGCTACATCTAATAGATGTTGCGCTGCGCTGATATTTTAGGCAAGTTAACCATCAGAGCACCCAAAGACCTATTCATGGCAAGTTATACAGAAGACGACATCAAGAGTTTAGACTGGAAAGAGCACATTCGTCTCCGCCCGGGAATGTACATCGGTAAATTAGCTGACGGCTCGAGTCCAGAAGATGGAATTTACATCCTTCTGAAAGAGGTGATGGATAACTCGATTGATGAGTTTGTAATGGGCCACGGCTCAGAAATTCATGTAAATATCGACGACGAAGGTCGTGTGGAAGTACGTGATTTTGGCCGTGGCATTCCTCTAGGAAAGTTGATGGATTGTGCAGCCAAGATCAACACGGGTGCTAAATACGATTCCGAAGCGTTCAAAAAATCTGTAGGTCTTAATGGGGTGGGTATCAAAGCTGTGAATGCTCTGTCATCGTTTTTTGAAATCCAAGCGTGGCGTGAAGGTCAGACCAAGGCGATTGAGTTTAGTCAGGGCGAGGTGGTAGCTGAGATGAAACGCTCGAAGAAAGACGAGGCTGCTGACGGCACGCGCATTTGTTTTGATATAGATCGTAACATTTTCCCTCAGTCGACAAAGTTCCGTGAGCGCTACGTTGAGAAGATGTGTCGCTATTATGCCTACCTCAACCCAGGTCTCTGTGTTGTCTACAATGGCAACAAGTTCAAATCTAAGCTAGGAATATTAGATCTCCTGCGTGAGGAGATGGATGAAGAGCCAATCTATGAGCCAATCATGCTCAGCGGTCCGGACCTCGATATTTGCTTTACCCATACATTGAGCAGTTCTGAAGGTTATTATACTTTTGTAAACGGACAACATACGACTCAAGGGGGGACTCATCTAGCCGCATTCCGTGAAGCGGTGGTGAAAGTTTTACGCGACTTTTTTAAGAAGCAATACGATCCATCCGATATCCGTTGCGGTATTGAAGCTGCTGTATCTATCAGGGTTGAAGAGCCTGTGTTTGAATCCCAAACCAAGACTAAGTTAGGCTCCACCACAGTCTCCCCAGATGGCGAGACTGTCCGCACCTTCGTACTTAATTTCCTCAAAGAACATCTAGATAACCACCTTCACAAACACTCTGCAGTGGCCGAGGCCTTGCAAAAACGTATCCTCGTTTCCGAGCGCGAACGCAAAGAACTCTCAGGAGTAAAAAAGCTAGCGCGCGAGCGTGCTCGCAAAGCCAAGGTGCACAATAAGAAGCTTCGAGATTGCCGAGCGCATCTCGACTCCAAGCATAAGCGTCGTGAAGAAACCGTGGTTTTCCTCACGGAGGGTGATTCTGCATCAGGCTCCATCACAAAGTGTCGCGATGTTGAGACGCAGGCCGTGTTCTCTCTCCGAGGCAAGCCACTGAACTGTTTTGGACTCACCAAAAAGATTGTCTACGAAAACGAAGAATTTAACTTGCTGCAGCACGCGCTAAATATTGAGGACGGGCTAGAAGGACTACGTTACCAGAAAGTAATTATCGCAACGGATGCTGATGTTGACGGCATGCACATTCGTCTCTTGCTTCTTACATTTTTCCTTCAGTTCTTTCCAGAGGTGGTACGCGAAGGCCACGTGCATATCCTACAGACTCCTCTATTTCGCGTACGCAATAAAAAGCACACATTCTACTGCTACGATGAAGAAGAGCGCGCAGCGGCGATGAAAAAATGCGGTAAGGCTGCTGAAATTACGCGATTCAAAGGACTCGGTGAGATTTCGCCTGACGAGTTTGCGTTTATGATTGGTGACGATATGCGCCTCGACCCTGTGACAATGGAAGAAGGTAAAAGCCTCAAAGAAATGCTCACATTCTACATGGGCAAAAACACTCCTGATAGACAGCTCTATATCATCGACAATCTGCGCGATGACGTCGTCAGTGAGGAGGTTAAGAATTTAAATTGAAGACCTAAGGTTTAAAGAATCCATGCCAGTTTTGCGTGGATCTTTTTGCTTGTAGGATTTGCTTGTAGGATTTTTCGACTTGTGAAGTTTGGGAGTGAGTGTGGTATGGGCTTTGTTGCTGGCGAGTTAGTGACTTGTGCTGTGGTGATCCCACACCAAGAGAAAAAAAGACACAAAGGTGATCCATGAGGCTTCAGCTAAGCCTCCGCGCAAGTAAAAAGAGTAGCCACAAAGTCGAGCGCCCCCAGTGCTGAGCTTGTGGATCTCTAAAACACTCCATGGTTGAAACGTATTCGACTGAGCAGAAAAAGTTAGTGAACTAGCTCTCTGCCGACAAGCTTCTGCAACGCGTCAAAGTGATCGAGGGTAAGGTAAGTTCATAGAAGGATTAGGTGATAAGGCCGAGAGAACTCTCGAGGTGATTCTCACTGAATGAGTAAAATAGGATATTCACGGCATGGCACCTTGGCTGAGGTCTCAATACTAAGCTGAGCTAGCCGATACACTTCCAGAAGATTGGTTTCGGAGCCAAAAGTTGATGGGAAACCGAGAGGTATTCGATATAGTCGAAAAATATATATGGGTAGTGTAAAAAAGGCTTGGCCGAGCTTGCCAAGTTATAACTTTGAGACGTCATCTGTTGATGCATTGGTTCCTGAAGATGCTTTGTTTTATTTGGAGTACCTGGAGGTTGGTAGTTCCGCTAGTGGTAGTGATATTTAATTTGCTGATGGTTTCGCTTTTAGTGAGTTTGCCGAGCGCTCAGTAACGATCTTAGAGAAAGAAGAGTAATCAAATATATCTAGCTACCCATCAAGTCTACTGAAAGAGTTGGTGAAAGTTGCCGTGATAGTGCCTTTACTTTCTTCGGAGTAAGAATGTTTGAGCAGGATACTGAATTACCGTTCAACGAATATTCTGAGATGGTTGAAGGCTATGTCGATTCAGTCCTAGTAGCTGAGTCTGTTGCTTGGCTAGCTGAAGTTTTAGATGGGGAGAGGTTTAAAGAATGAAGAGTATCAGGAGGTCAGAAGGAAGCAGCATCAGCCTAAACTAAGAGGAATTGAGTATACTAAGGAATTGCCAGAGCATGCTCCTGATTCAAATAGGCTAATGGCCGAAATTGCTACTGAAACATTTCATTGGGCAGATAGTGATTAGAAAGTGGCCAAGACGTTTCAAAGTTTCGATAGCTTTGAGCAATTTTTCAAAGGAGTTGAGAGTGCTATCTTGAACCATTCATTTATGTATCGATACAATGGCAATATGGTGATACTGACGGAGAACCCTAAGCGATCTTAGATGGAGTTTGATCAAGTGAAAGCGCTTTTTGAGTGGGCTGATGTAGAACTCCGTTAAAAACGCTTCGAAGAGCGATGCCAATCTAACTCAACGCTAAGGTAGACTGGACAGGCCGTAATTCCTCGGTAGACTCGGCGGCATGGCCGAAGTACCATCCACATTCACAATGACGGCAGGAGAGAAGGCTCCTGAGTTCACACTTCCAGCTGGAAATGGCGTTGAGTTTTCACTTTCCAAGAACCTGGGAAAGAAGGGGACCCTTGTAATGTTTGTCTGTAACCACTGCCCATTCGTGGTGCATCTGGCTAAACAAGTAGGTGAGATGGCTGCTGAAATGCAGGGGTGGGGGATAAACACCATAGCGATTAGCTCCAATGATGTGGAGAACTACCCACAAGATGGACCTGAAAAGATGCTCGAATTTGCCAAGAAATTTGGCTGGAAGTTTCCTTATCTCTACGATGAGACTCAGGAAGTAGCGAAGAGCTACCACGCCGCCTGCACTCCTGATTTCTTCTTGCTAGATTCTGCTGGATGCCTTTTTTACGCTGGACAATACGACGATTCACGTCCTGGGAATAAGGAGTTGATAGATGGACGGGATCTGAAGTTGGCCATCCGCCAATTGATCGAAGATGGTGCGCCAATTTTAGACACGAAACCAGCAACTGGCTGTAATATTAAGTGGAAACCGGGCAATGCGCCTGCCTATTTTTAGTTGAAATTTGCGTAAATAAATCTACGTATTACTTCTGGTTCTCTGCTGACTTGGAGTTGCCGCATTTGCTCGCTCACAAAATTTATAACACATGAATATATTGGCAGCAGATTGGGGCATTGAAGTCGCCTTCTTCGTGGTGTCTCTTGTTATCTGCGTATGGGCTTCCCGTTCGGCTGGTAAAGAAGTAAAGGAGTTTTTTCTTGGTGTTTTAATGGTAGATCCTACTTACTCATCTTAAATACCTAATCTTGTTACAGGGCTTATCCTAGCAAAAGGTGTAGCAGGTAACTGGTGATGAAGGGACTGCTATTTGGCATGCTTACAGTTTTCGTTTTTGCGAAGCTCTGAAGGTATGACTGATGTTGACTCTATGAACTACGTTGCTTAGGAAAGGGGATAGTATTTCTTCCCAGACTCCTTACACTTTATCTAAATCCTGTATTCAATATAGTCATGATCGGTGCGATTGTTCTCGGCGTTCTAGGATGTTAAATTCATCTCGTTACAGATGTCCTCACTCCATATTGTATTTAACTGGTTGATTTTAGGGGGGGTATATGGGGTCTCTTTGTGCAGTTCATTTTATCTATGGTGGGTTCAGTGTGGGCAGTGATCTTCGAGCTCGAACATTCAGTTATTGGTAGTGTCCAGACGATTCTGGATGCTACTCTTGTTCGTGATAAGGCTAGCATGTTCCCAGACTTTACAGATGCTAGCAGCTGACTCCCAGCAATGCTCACGCTTCTTCCTAAAGGCTTGATTGGTCTTGTTTAAGACATCACTTATTTCTGCATTCATGTCCACAGTGTCCACTCAAGTAAAACTTGGTGCATCATACCTCGTGAATGACTTCTAGGCACGTTTTGTGAATACAGGGGCGTCACCGCATCAGTGCATGTATATCAGACGTCTTGCTAGAGTGGTAACGCTGATAATGGGGGCTGTTCTAGGACTCATTGAAAGATGCTTCTCAGGCATTTAAGTTACTTCTCCTTATCGGAGCTGGAACTGGGCGAGTTTGCATCCTCCACTGGTTCTGGTGGCTTTTAGTGCAATCTTTGAGGTTACATTAATGTAGGGTGCTCTTATTGTGCTGGGGTCATCATATTCTTCCTCCCTGATATGATTAGTGAGTTAATTGCGAGAGATTTTAATTGGAAGATCACGCTCATTTGTACGCTTTCAATTACAGCTATCAGGATTCTTGTAACCTTGGTTCCTTCACCTAAAAATAAGGGCACTCTAATCGACTTCTATGCGAAGGTTCAGCTTGGTGGTCCAGGTTGGAAGATAGTGGGTGTCTTCTGGAAGAAGATTAAGACAACATAGGTTTACGAATTTAAATCAAAAGCCCCGAGTTGCTAAATGCGGCTCGGGGCTTTTTTATTTTAAATAAGGCGGCTTGCTAGAGTGGTTGCTCGGCGAATGATCTAATGAAGTTAGAGAAGTACGTATGGCCAGCCTCGAGGTCGGAAATTTTGATAAATTCGTCCTTAGTGTGAGCTTGGTTGATTGAGCCAGGCCCGAGACAGACCGATGGAACACCAGCGTGTGAGAGGTGGGCCGCATCGGAGAACCATGGAGCACCAACGAGTTGGGTTGCAGGATTGGCTTTGAGTAATTGTTGAACAATTGGATCGCTGGTAGGAGTCTCCATTGGAGGATTCTCGTGCGCACTCAGCACCTCTAGTGGTAGTTGTTGTTCCTGAATGAAACCTAGTACCAGCGCATGTGCGCCACCTTCAGCGTTGAGTGAAGGAGTGGTGCGAATGTCAATTTCGGCTTCAGCGTGATCGGGAACAATATTCGGGCGAGTTCCTCCTTTTATCGTGCCGATATTGAATGAGGAGTGCCCGAGAACGGGGTGGGTGAATGTGGCCAGCTTACTTGCTAGCTTTTTATTCATGTGGTCGAGTGAGCTAGCTAGAGTCATGATGGCATTGAAACCACGCTCGGGTTGTGAAGCGTGGGCCGCGGTACCTTTAGCTGCGACAGTGAGCCAGAGTGAACCTTTAGTGGTGTAGACGATATCTAAAGACGTTGGCTCGCCAGCAACCCCAAAGATGTATTCTTCAGCATGCCATTCGGCAAAATGTTTAGAACCGTGCTGGGAGGATTCTTCAGCCATGAAGGCGACGAAATCGATGGCGATAGGTAGCTCGGCAAGTAATGCTTTGTTTTCTATGAGAGCTGTTAGCATGGCAGCCATAGGTCCCTTGGTGTCTGAGGCTCCTCGGCCAAGGATACATCGGTCTTTGATGTCACCACAGAAGGGATCAAAGATCATGCCAGAAACTCCGACGGTGTCGGTGTGAGGACCTAGGAATATTCTTGGTCGGTCAGCCGGCCCAGGGCATCTAGCAATCACATTTGGGCGACCAGGTAAGACTTCTTCTAATGTCACATCAAAGCCGTGTGGCGTGAGTAGGTCGCTCAGGTATTCGGCAATAGCATTTTCACCAACTTTGTCAGTTCCTGGATCATTGTCAGGGTTGACACTCGGGATGCGGATCAGGCTTTGCAACAGTTCTACGGTATTCATTCTAGTAGGGCTATAGCTGTTTTTTAGGGGGCTGGGAAGATTGGACTCAGAAATTCTGGCCCTTGCTGGAGGTTTTGAGTTTACCAATCATGATCGTCTGCCAATTTAGAATTAGATATGTCCTCAAAGCACTCTAAAGAAGCACTCCTGGCTAAAACCGAAGGTTCAAAACGCGGCCTGCCGTGGCTGCGCGCCTCGTTTTTCCTACTCGTTTTGTTTGCAGTTGTGGTGCCCTTTACCAGTGTTCCGCATAAACTTAAAGATTATGCGAAGGAGTTGATTCTAGCCCAACGCGAGATCAACCGAATGGCATACGCACCAGAAAATGAGGAACCTGAGGAGGTAGTGCATGTGGAAACAGAAGCTGAAGTTGTGGAAGTACCAGTAGAGGTGACTCCAGAGTTGCCTGTAGACCCAATACTTGTCGAAAAGGTGTATGTGCCGAAAGAGCATTTTGTGGGGACAAAAGGGGACATGGTCCGCATGTCCAAAGGCTTTCATTTTGATTATGCATTTGAAATGAGTAAAGGAGGCTTGGCTTCGGTGGAGAGGAAAAATAAGAAGAGTTATGTGGCTGAGTATAAACTAAAAGTTCCTCTGCCAAAGGCGTCTACGAGCATGGTGGATCTAGCTAGCTTGAATGCAAATCTCCCAAAGTTGTTGCCCGGTCTATCAGCAATGTTAGAGAAATCAGTAGTTTCTGATTTCTATTACACACTTTATGAAAATAAGGTGAAGCGACTTGAGCGCGAAGTGCTCAAGCTTAATGAGCTGTCTACCAAGCACAACTTTTACGACTGCGAGACGATACTTAATCTGAAGTCTCCAACGACGGGCCGCAAAGTCCTTTTGCTTCAGGGGGACATGGATGTGGTTTCTGATGGCTCGGATGGTGATCGATTGGCTAAGATGCCCGACAAAATAGTCAACTCAACCTA
Source organism: Rubritalea sp. (assembly GCF_039830215.1). Lineage (NCBI taxonomy): Bacteria > Pseudomonadati > Verrucomicrobiota > Verrucomicrobiia > Verrucomicrobiales > Rubritaleaceae > Rubritalea > Rubritalea sp. Next base: position 15,950 of record NZ_JBDOPO010000161.1, read on the forward strand.
CTACCAACCGTTTACAAGCTACGGCTGGAAGAAGACCGGCAAGGTCGAGAACCCGATGGTCGCTGGCTGGAAAAAAAGAATTGGCAATGCTAAGCGTGAGATTGCGGATAAAAAAACGACTGCTGACCGGAAGTCTTGGCTAAAGGCTCGGATAAAGATGTTAGAGCGTGGAGTCGCAGACATGAAAGCGCGCAGCTACTTAATAGCCGAGTATGATCCATTCATTGTGATGCCTGTGAATATGATCACGAACCGAAGTGATAAATTTGCCGCACGAGTGGGTGATTATGCTGTCGTGATTTATGGAGACAAACTGTACCCAGCAATTGTTGGAGATGGTGGACCGACATTTAAAGTTGGTGAAGGCTCGTTGCGCTTAGCTAAAGAGCTCAATTCTAGAGCGAGTAGTTATAGTCGCCCGGTGTCAGATGTGACAGTGACCTATCTCGTATTCAGCAATTCCAGAGACACTCCGGCATCGGCTCCAGATTACTTGAAGTGGCACCAGCGTTGTTCAGAGCTTTTAGCTGAAATGGGAGGCCTCGGAGAGGGAGTGCAGCTAGAGCATTGGGAGGATTTATTGGCCCCCAAAGAGGATGAAGTTCCAAAGGATACTATAGAATCAGAGGGGTATACCTCGGAGGCTGCCGAGCCGGAAGCTGGGACACCTGAGAGCTCAGAGAGTCAACTCACTACCATACCTGTTCCTTGCGAATCTTAGCGTAGCTTAATTTGTAAATGTTGAGTTCAATCTTCTCAAAGGCATCGATTCTAAACGCATGGTTTCCTATGGCTTCATGTGAGCCATGAAGAAATTTATCGTCGATAGATTTGACGTTTAGAATGATCCAGCCTCCGTCCTTAAAGTAAGCTTTCACATCGTTTGACTGCATCTTGGGATGATTTTCTTCGGTGGCGGGGAGCTGCAAGTCGCGAATGCCAAAAAGTGGTAATTTGAGATCGGCGTGTTCGGTTTTAACATCGAGCATTCCATTGTTGATTTTTCCAATTTGGCCAACGACAGTATCCCCATTGGCTAGGAGTATTCTTTGACCCTCGCCCTTGAGTTGCTCGAGTGCCTCTTCTTCTTCTAGGCCTGACGGGATTGCTCCATTCCATTTCTCTAGACGGATGTTACTAATGCGCATCTTGTTTTCATTGTCATTGCGCAAGTGAATCGATGAACCTAACAATTTAGGTGTGGCTGCGTGGTCTGTAAAGGTGTGGGCTTTGTCACCATTGATGAAGACGTGAAACACTCCTTTTTTCTTATCCATGTATATGGCGTATTCCGCTGAATTGCTTGCGTGATCGTAGCTAGAGTTAGGGGCACGATCTAACTGTGGAGGACGCTCATTTTTGATCCTCTTTTGCATATACATATAGTTTGTCTGCATTCTTAGCTCGTAATAGTTTTCGAGTTTAGCTTTCTGGGGTGAGTTGGCAAAGAGGTTGAGCGTGAGAGCTATGGTATTTTTCCATTGCAGCTGAAACTTTAGGACTGACTGATCCAGCAGACCAATGTCTTTTGAAATAACACTGCGAGAGTTCCCTGAAATTAGGGCGTTGTTCTCAAACCTCCATGAGCTCGCTGAGTTTTCTTCCTGCCATTCTTCCAGAGAATTAGGGCCTGAGTAGAGGTCGGTCTGATTTGATTTGATCTTAATAGAGTGAATCAAGTCACGCTGAACTTTGAGCTCTCCAGCGTACCATGTGGATAGAATAACGTGGTCGTCAGCAATTTGTGAGAGTTGTCCACGGAGGGTGTCTCTTTGTTCTTCTTGCCCATAACGTCCCTCAAGCTGTAACTCTGCCATGTGATCAGCCTGTGTGAAATCGATATCAATCTTGGGCTGGGACTGATCGAGTTCAAGGTCTAGAATAGCGGGTTTGTTGAAAAAAACGTTTTTGGGAAAGAGCGTGCTTTTGAATTCGAGCAAATCTGCATCCATGTTGACCACGGTGCCGGATACTTTGTCACCATTTGCAAAGTTGACTCTGGATCGCTTGCCCGGTGGTTCAGCTGTGAGAGTCGGTGCTAAAATGACGAGCGAAATGAGTGATAGAAATCTGAAGTTACTCATCTTTATTTGAGGTTGAGGTAATACTTTGAAGGGAATGAGGTTTGAGAGTGATTTGCCCTAGTATTGGATGCTTGGCTGAAACTTCCGTGCTGGAGAGCTTGATAGATTCTACTGTGAGCGAGCCACCACCTTGAAGGGTTATAATATAATTATCAGATTTATTCTGAATTACGTTTTCCGAACTGTCTGCAAAATAGAGTGACTGGATATGAGAGAGAGGGACGACCATGGGTTTGCTCGAGTGTTTGACTTCGAAATAGAGAGCCTTTATCCCTTTGTCTGTTTTCTGAATTTGACCGGTGTACTTGAGCCCTTCCGTGTCATATAGAGAGTCGAGGTCTAGA
>NZ_JBDOPO010000225.1:0-4094 GCF_039830215.1 Rubritalea sp.
CCGAATACAGTTGAGACATGTAGGATGAAATCTTCTGCACTCTGTGAACTTGATCCAAATTGGCGAAAACACCAATATCCTGTTTTTTTAGGTGCGTCACTAACCCATCTAAGTTTTCTAAAGATTCTGCATATAGCCTAAATCCTGTATATTTAAGTTTTCTATCTTTAATGTATGCCTCCCCATTTCTGAGAACAATCGATCGGTCAGAAGCAACTCTAAGTATACCCGAGAGCCAAGGAGTCAAGTAAGCTACTCCCTCAGGTATATTATCTAATGACTCAAATAGACATGGCACTTTCAACTCCTTACCTTTAGATGTTGTCACTAAAAAACCTTCAGATCCTAATTGTTCGAGCATTGCCTCAGAAACCACTACTTTGGAAAATTTCAAATTCTCTGAGCTTTTAAGCATTTGAGGGTTTGTAATTCCAGTAACTGATAGCTCATGCTCATTTTCAGATGCCAATGTTATAGCTTGATTCTCAACCCAAGGAATAACCTCACAGTCTATATCATATTCCTCTAGTATAGATTTCAGCAGCGCTAATTTTTCTCTACTGACTGTATTGTTAGTGGCTTTGAATAAAATTGAGTAGAGTTGGCTATTTTGCTTAAACTCAACGTCAGTGGTTAAATCTTGAGAATTACGTTTACCTTCACGCTGAGTCAGTAGTTTTGCTAACTTTTCACACAGTATCGCTCTTTCACTTTTAATCTCATAATTCTGGCTATGATCAAAGCCGCTTCTTCGGTAAAGACGAGCCAAGATTTCAGGGGGGATTTCGACCAGACTAAGCACAATTCCACCATCATATTTTGGTTCTAAATGCTGATCAACACCCTCCCATTCCAGCTCGGAAACTGCACCACCAGAAACATATGTCTCAACTGCTGACACCAACGAAAAGTCTACCCAGATTAAATCCTTATCATACGACACATTCAATGGAGCTATTCCAACAACTCTAAGTTTTGCCTTCCCAGCTTGATCAGATCTTCGAATAGATAGGGTCACTGAGTCTCCTTCCATCACCTCTAGCTTATCAGCTAGTGCGTGAGACAATACCACTTCTCCTTTACCTGGTGCTTCAACTCCATTTGAGGTTAGCAACAAATCACCGGGAGCGCTCGGCTCCATATCTGCAGGAAGTAGTTTAGGTTCATTTGCGCTTGAGATATCAACAGACATCGCCATCCCCCTCAGAGTTGGCGTGATCCAGCCTACATCTGAACGTTGTCGCATGTCATCAAACCATTCAGCCTCTAGTCCACCTGCTATGATGCGTTGAGGTCTAACCTGCAAGTTATACGGATCTCCTCTCATTCGATCCATCAAGGTATTAACTATACCGTTTTGTAGTCCCAGTAATATTATAAGAGGGGCAAACATTGCAGCAAGAGAGAACACCACGCAGAGGGTCATAGCCCACTCATATCGCAAATCACACCAAGCTAACTTAAACCCACGTATTAATGATCTAAACATTCAAAAAAACTATTCGTTCTTAAGCTTTTCACAGCAGGTAGAAACGATACTGTTTCCTACAGTATTTGTATTGAAAGAATATATTCTATCAGCAATGGACTCTACCAAATTTCTGTCATGAGATACCATTACTACAGCGGAAGATTTTCTTTCATCATCACAGAGCTCCTTGAACATATGCACTAATTTCACAGCTCGTTCAGGGTCTAGCGCTGCTGTCGGTTCATCGGCTAGTATTATCTCAGGGTGATGGATGACGGCACGTGCAATTGCTGCTCGTTGTCGCTCTCCTCCTGAAATGTTTTTAGGGTATTTTTTTAGCTGCTTTGAAATACCCAATTTATTTGCTATTCCGAGCACTTTTTCTTTAGTACTGCCGTTCACTCCATTCATATTCAATGGCATTGCAATGTTTTGGTATACTTTAAGAAATTCCAGCAAGCCACCAGTTTGTAGTACGTAGCCCATGTGTTTACGCCTGATTTGTACTGACTCAGACTGAGCATTCTCTGCCAATTGGAAATCTTCCCCGCTACGGAGAGTCAGGCTAAACTCGTCACTTTCATCTGGTTTGAGAATAAGCCCTAAGATGTCTAATAGCGTACTCTTACCGCAGCCACTATCCCCTACTATACCTACGAATTCTCCTGCTCCTACATTAAATTCGGGCACAGATAGTTCAAATGAAACATCACCTGATTGCCTTTTTATTCTGAGATTTTTAATTGAATACATTAGAACAGCTAATCGGGTTAAGGTCTGCAATGCATTTAGCTTAAGGCAACATATCTAATTCTAATCCAGCAACACGATCTTTCAGTGCACAACCCTTAACTAATTCTTTCCATGCATCTTGGTCGCGCAACAAATTTTGATAATGAGTACGCATCCGATCTAAATCAAACATTAGTGAGTTCAAATTATCTGCACCCATTTGTCGAAAGTCCTCGCGGGTGAGGTAAAGAATACGGCTCTTGTATGGAAGTTGGTCAATCCCCGCAGGAACTCCAAAGACATCTTTGTAATTCATAGCAGATGGATCTTTCATCACTTGACCTGAATTTCGTTGAAGCATGTCGAAAAAGTCTAGACTTGATGCTCCACCTTTCCTGCTATTTTTGAAATCATTTCCAGCTCTTATGATATTCTTAAGACTATCATTCAACTGATTCAACTGATCCTTTGTTAAGAGAATCATTGGCGTCATAGCCTTACGACCTGGTTCATTTAGAGCATCATCTGTAGTCCACCCTTTAAAATCACTAAGTGGAGCATCTGGATCACTCAATAATATCGAAGCTTGGTCGAAAATGAGATCTGAGATGCTTCCAGTAGAGCCAGCGGTCAAAACGTCATCTTGCGAGCTCTTAGGTTCAACAACCAAATCAATTGACTTCTTGATCTCACTGAAAATACCTTTCAGGTTATTCTTAAAACCGTTCATATCTGAAGCGTCTATTGAATAATAATGAGCTTGCCCAGAGCCTTTAACTAATGAGCCTTGAGGATCTTTCCTGCTCACCTCCATGAACTGTCGTTTTGTCTCTTTATCATAGTTTGCCCCCGATTTAGATTTGGCTATGTGGATAGCAAACAATCCAATATTTCTTCTAACCATCTCAGCACGAAGTAACATTTCATCTTGGCCAGAAATACTTTGCAAGTGATCCGCAGCGTGGCCAGGTGCATCTCCAATCAAAATTATCAACTTAACAGCTTTAGGCCTCCATTTTACGTTTACTGAAGCTTGGTAAATACCTTCGAAGACCTCTTCTGCAACATCATCTGGGGTCAGCTTTGCCACTGGTTCTGTGTCTTTCAAGATTCCTACAAAGTCCTGTAGAGAAACTAAATCAGGAGTCAATGTCTTAACAGAGTAGTCCATTGAATTGATTTCAGCTAGCTTACTTGGATTCCTTGAAAACTTTTTCTTCAGATAGTTCAGATTGTCCCGATAGCCAACGAGTCCGAATTTCATATCCGTTTTATTACCTACCATATCTTTACTAGCTTCTTGGGCAGCTTGAAGAACACCTCGAATATATGGACCAGTAGAACCTGTCGTATCCATCACAAAGACCACATCGACTGGCAGCTTGGTAGCTGTATTTCCTTTCCCCGCATTTTTCGCAGCTATCTGTAAAACCAAAGTAGGTAATGGAGGGGATTTAAATCTTACCTCCTTGTAATCAAGAATTGGAAAAATAACAGCTTCACGCTTTTTTCGTAAATTTAGGATGGGTTCTATACCAACGATTGAAGGGTCCTTAACCATATTAGCAGCAGAATTAAGTAATGGTGCTCGTAACTCTTTAGTCTTCTTAATCCTATCATCAGAGCCCAATTTAACCATCGATTCTAGAATCGCACTGTCGCTGAAGAATAGGGAACGGGATCGTCCTAGTGGGCTTGTAAACTTCATCACTAACGCCTGATTCCATGGAACTACCTCATCATCTGACATCCATCCTAGCACTTGTGGCGACCAACCAACTGGTTTAGGCCGGGGAACAGCTTCAGATGTAACTTGGAACCAAGTTACTCCACCTACGTTCGCTTCTGCTACGACACTGTAGGCTTCAAAATAGTCTAAACCACCTTTAGC
>NZ_JBDOPO010000060.1:0-4046 GCF_039830215.1 Rubritalea sp.
AGTGATTTTGTCGATGGAGCGCATGCCTATTTTGATGAAACAATTCGCAGGGTCGTCAACCGCAGCGAGCAGAGATTTCGAGATCTAGTGCTTACCAGTAAGGATGGAGGCGAGCCCGATCTTGGTATGGCAGCTCAATTGCTTGCGGAGCGCGTGGCTACTGGTGAACTGAAGCTTAAAAAGTGGGACGCGGGGGTGGAGCAATGGATTGCTCGGCTGCTGAGTTTAGGGGAATGGATGCCTGAACTTGAATTGCCTGGATTCGAAGAAGAAGACAAAGCTCTCGCGTTTGAACACATTTGCGAAGGAGCATTGGGGTATAAAGATATCAAAGACCGAGAAGTGATGCCGGCTTTGAGGTCGTGGTTGTCAGCCCCACAAAAATCAGCGCTGGATCATTATGCTCCAGAGCGCATCAAGCTAAGCAATGGACGAGAGGTAAAGCTTAAGTACGAGCTAGGAAAGCCGCCGACTATGGCCTTGCAAGTACAACGACTTTTTGGCGTGAAACAGACCCCAACTATCGCCGATGGTAAGATGCAGGTGTTGGTGCATGTGTGTGCTCCCAACCAACGCCCGTGGCAGATGACTCAGGACTTAGCAGGATTCTGGGAGTCTGGGTTCGCTCAAATGAAAAAAGATCTAGCAGGTCGCTACCCAAAGCATAAATGGGAGTTGTAGGCGCTGCGCTTCAATTAAGAATGAAAAATTAATTATTTCTGAGCTTTTCCAGGTTTTTAGTGAAGTCGTGCATTAAGGAACAGCGGAGAGTTCCCTGATGAAAGCCAGTAATTACTTACTTTTTTCCGTACTTGCGTAATCTTCGCGGTACTTGAGTGAGTTGGCGGCGCTGGTATTCTTTTTCTGCGACAAGGAATTTGGGGTGGAGTTCTTTTTCAATCCAATCAAAGCCAGCTTGAAGGCCGTCAGTGGCATAGACTCGACCGATTTGAGCTTCTACTGAGGTGGGGTTGCCAGCGCAGCTAAGGAAGTCATTTGAGGTGAAACGGACAAACATCTCGCCATCCATTGCTCCAAACTCACGAAGAATCCACTCGCGGACGTAGAGTGCGAGTACTGCGTCTCCGGTCCAAGCTTCTGCTCGTTCTTTTGCTATTACAGGGTCTTGTTTCTTTGGGGCTGCCATGGTCGTAGTAAGGTGCGTTTTAGTTCACTTGGGTTTATAGAATCGTTTCAGATTCGCCATCCCAGTAGCCGCTTTCTAGTGCGATGTAAATACTCGTGTATGGCAGGGCCGTCTCAGACTTCAGTATAACACGCGGTTTCGACTTCTTGAGATGCGTAATAAAGATTCTAGCGAGCGGGATGAGAGGCTTTGGGTGGTGTGTTCGTAGAGTGATTTGGTGAGTCGGCTGCGGTGCTCTTCAATGCTAGGAGCGTAGGTGCCGGGGAGTGTTGAGAATGCTAGAGTGAGATAAATGCGTGGTCGGATAAGTCCCGAGCTCTCGATGATTTGGAGTGCTGAGTCGAGTGCTTCATATAGTTTGTTGGGAAATATTACTGAGTGTGCTTCTGGTCGGCCGGGGCTAGCTAGGCCGAGTAGGTGGCAATAATACAATTGTAGGAGCCTAAATATACTATTTCTGAATCCAGTAGTTGGATCCAAGCATGTTGTTGCTAAGGAGGTGGGCGCCACTATTCAAAAAAAGAAAGCTGAGAATAAGGCGCTACTTGACCATAAGCCTAAAAAAGCCGCAGCGTGTGACTGTGGCTTTTTGTGAATTTATTTTGGTGGCAACTTTTAGCGTACTACGACCGGAGTTCCTATCGCAACCTTGTCGTAGACCGTGTCGACAGCTTTGTAGTATGTGCGGATGCAGCCGTGGGACGCCGGATAGCGAGGGACTTTGCCTCGATGCATACCAATTCCGTCCCAGGTAATGCGCATCCATGAGGACATGAGCGCGCCTTCAAATCGTCCTCCTTCAGGGATGGTATCTTTGGATGAGTCGGCATTAGAATTTACGACAGTCCCTTCGGCATCATAAATTTTCCCATAAAGATTGGAGCGCTTTTTGGCCTTCGTTTTCTCAAGAACTTCGTACTCTCCTGCAGGAGTAGGGAAGTTTTTATTTCCTGTGGAAACTGGGTAGTCCATGGCGACTTCGCCATTGTTGAGTAGGATTGCACGCTGCAAACTTCGATCTACAATCACTTTGGCATTGCTGCCGTTAGATGATGAGAGCAAGGCTTCATTGCGGTATATACCATAGGTTTTTGGGTAGTTGGAAGACGCTGTGAAGTGAGCGTAGGTGCCTTTTTTGTAAGGGTTGACGTGCTCCCCCTTGATTGAAGATGTTTGCTTAGGGTTCGGCTTCGGAGCCACACCTGGGGTACAGCTAGAAAAGAGCACTGGAACTAGAAATAGTGCTGAAATTTGGAGAATATGAAGATTTTTTTTCATTACGTTTAGTAATTGTGAGGAGAGCTATTGATTATTCTAAGAATTGGGGGCGGAAAAATCAAGTGCGATCGAATGATGTATTGGAGAACAATGTGAGTGTCTTGCTATGCGTGACGGCTGATGCGTAGTCGCTCACCTTGAAGCAATGCTTTGAAATATTTGTAATCTTCTTCATGAGAGCCCGATATGATACGGAAAGAATACTTTGGCCAGTGTTCCATTTCGTTGAGTGAGTTTCTCATGCGCGTATCGATGATCTCTTGGCTATCTGTGCCTCTTCCAGTGAGGCGCTTTCTGAGTTCTTCAGCGTTTGGAGGCATGATGAATATGTCGACTAGAGACTGCTGAATGATAGGGTGTTCACTTTCCCTAACGAGGGTTGCACCTTGAACGTCTATGTCCATGACAACATCAACACCAGCTTCTAGTTTGCTAAGAACTTCAGAAAGGAGCGTACCATAAAAGTTACCATGTACTTCAGCATTTTCGAGCAACTCTCCATCGGAGATCTTTTTCTGGAATTCTGAAACGCTTAGGAAGAAATAGTCTTTGCCATTTTCTTCACCAGGCCGAGGCTTGCGCGTGGTACAGGAAATAGCGTAGCTGGCCTCACCTTCGTTAGAAAGGCGGCGACAGAGAGTGGTTTTTCCGGAGCCGGATGGACCAGAAACCAAGTAGAGGATGCCTGTGCGATATGACATGCAATAAGATCGTAGGAGGTTGGGGGATATCTTCAAGAGTTATTTAGAGAGGACTGCGCTTTGTTAACGTGGCTCGAACATCGCCGATTAAGACCTTAGAGCGTAATTCCACAGGTATACGTTGGCCGTCATCTGTGATCCACATTGTGGCTTTCTTTAGTTTTTTATAGACCAAAAGTTTTCCTGTCTTCTTGTCGATTTTTTGTATTTTAACATCCAGTTTGATGCAGTCGTAACCAAGGTGCTTCGCGCGTTCGAGGACTGTGACTTTGATGAGATAGGGGCTAGCAAAAGGGTGGCAGCAGAGCTGAATTACAGATCCCTTATATAGTGGTTGCTTGCGTATTGCTAGGATAGCAGACAGTGGATCGTGAATAGCTTTTGCTGTAAAGAGGTGGCTGTGCGAAATTACTGTCTTTGATGCGTGGAGGGTAGTTGTCGCATTGTAGTGTACCCCCGATGACTTATAGCTGTTTCGGGTATCTACCACCTCCTTGTTGTCCTTTTCGGTGGCTACAAATACAAGTGGCCGGTGATCACTTAGTTTTGCGAATGAGGTGAAGGTGAAAGTATAGGGGAAAATGACAAAGGCTGGCCCCGTAGACCGACCGTAGGCGTGGCTGAGAAATACGTTGGGGTAGCGTTTGTCTTTTTGTCCAAATTCAATGGTAATTTTTCCTGAACGAATCGCACCATTCCAGCTCATTTTATATTCGAGCTGCTCGGGGGTGAAGGTGCTGCTCTTTCCTGCTGAATACCGAGCGATTTCAGTTCGCCATCCACCATGAACAGCTGAGGTAAGGAGAAGAACAGTGAGTAACTGGATCATCGGCAATTAGATAGTTTAAAATACTAATTTTAATTTCCTCAGCCATTCCTTAGGCTGATCAATTATAAGAGATAGCTGGCTGTGGGTCCCA
>NZ_JBDOPO010000114.1:0-12082 GCF_039830215.1 Rubritalea sp.
ATTTCGGGTGTTAGTCCCCTCGTAGACCAGCCTAAATCATCAATAAGCTACCTGCTCCGTTTTGCGGGACCACTATAAAATAAGAGCGTTGAAAAATTATAGCAGTGGTTGTAGCAGTAATTGGATTAACACAGGCGACGATCGGCAGATCGAAGACCTAATATTATTCTCATTTGTGCCTATGATCAAGGTTATGGCGCTTGTTGCATTTATCGGGACAGGTTCTTTTTTTATTTTCGGTCCGGTCCTCTGAACGAGGCTGTCTGGGGCTCAGTCCACTCTTGACATGCTGACCCAGAGTAGGGGGCGATAAAATTAGGGTATTACAGCCGCGCCGGATGCCTGCAGCTGCTTCGGACTCAGGTAAGGATGAGAATTTATTTAATTATTAGTCCTATTTAATCTGTAGTCATCTAAACAGAGGATAGGCGGCTCAGATCTGGTTCTGATAAGCTGGCTTTCAATTGCCTTTATCCGGTTGAACTAATTGCGCTTCTTGCGATTTGGCTGACGGGCGGGGGGAAAACAATCAGAGGGTACCCAGATTTTGAACACAGATAGTATGATGAAAAAAACTTTGGCTAGGTGCCAACGTTGGAAATTATTAACTCTCGCATTTAGCATGGCTGTCAGCACGGGTATTGGCACTGCCGAACAGCAGCCGGCTGTTGTGGAAGAGTCCCTCGAAGCCGCCGAAAAGGAATCGCCTGACCCCTATGCCCATAAAACACGGGACCAGCGCGATGAGCCTGGCGAATTTGAAGTCCTCGCAGATGTCGCAACGGTCAAGCCGACCGATTTAATGGTCAGAGCCAACAAGAAAAGCTCAAAGCGACAGTCCCTGCAACAGGCAGTTGCGAAAAGTTCCCGCAGATAAGCCTCGGCAAGATCAATCTCTCAAAAGGCGAACACACAATAACAATAAAACAACAGTCAAGAACCAAGACGCCAATGTGCGTAAAATTAGCAACCCTGAATCCAGTAAAATAAGCGATTGCCAAGGGCCCGCAGAATAAACTGAAAGATTCGTACCCTTTTGCATAGGTTTTGGCCGGTCAAGTGGATTCGGAGCATCCCGGCGAGGTGACCCTTCGGATGGATCCGATTCTGGGCAAATGGAAGCAGGTCAACCTCCGTTCAGTTCGGCTATTGCCGATCGGTGAAATAAAGTAAGAAACACTACACATGAAAACGAAAAATATGATGAAAAAAGCTCTGGCTAAGTACCAACATTGGAAAGTATTAACTCTCGCACTCAGCATGGCTGTCAGCACGAGCAGTGGCGCTGCCGAACAAAGTATGGCTGTTGTGGAAGAGTCCCTCGACTCCTACAACGAGCGCATGGAATGGTTCGCGGACGCGCAATATGGCATGTTCATTCACTTTGGTCTCTATTCGCAGTTAGGTGGCGTTTGGAAAGAGAAGCAGATCAAGGGCTATGCCGAATGGATACAGCACAAGGCAAAGATCTCGCGGGATGACTACCCAGAGCTGCTCAAGACGTTCAATCCTTCCAAGTTCGATGCGGAGCTCATCGTCAGTACAGCGCAGCAGGCAGGGATGAAGTATCTGGTGATCACATCCAAGCACCATGAAGGCTTCTGTCTTTGGGATAGTCAATACACCGACTACGATGTTGCCAGCACGCCGTTCAAGGGGCGGGATATTCTCGATGAGTTGAACCAGGCCTGCAAGAAGCATGGCCTTAAGTTCGGTCTTTACTACAGTATCCTGGATTGGCACCACCCGTCCCATACGGGGATCGACCGTAATACTGCAGTCGTGGCAGGGCGCGGACAGGAATATATCGATTACCAGAAGAACCAAGTTCTGGAGCTGATTGAGAAGTATGACCCGGCCGTGCTCTGGTTCGACGGGGACTGGGCTAAGTGGTGGACTTTGCAAGACGGGACTGACCTCTACAACGCCATTCGTTCCGCGAGTGCGCACGTCATTGTCAATAATCGTGTTTCCAAACGCCAGTCCTTTGATGCCGACTTTGTCACCAAAGAACAAGGCCACTTCAAGCAGGCCTTCCCCAAGCATTGGGAAGCCTGTTACACTATGAACAAATCGTGGGGTTACAAAAAGCATGATCACAATTGGAAGGATGCGTCAAAGGTCTACGCAAAGCTCAAGGATGTGAACATGAAGGGCGGCAATCTGCTGCTGAATGTTGGACCTGATGGTGACGGCGTGGTTCAGGATGAAGCGATCTCGATTCTTCTGGAAGCGGGTAAGCTGCTCGAAGCGAATCCAATTGAGAAAATGAAACCAAAAGTGATCGCGGTCCCTCGCTTTTCAGAGAACTATAAAGCTAAAGCGAAGAAAGCGGTGGATGCGACACCCGGGATGTAAAGTCCACTATTACTCAAAGTCTACGGGCTTGAACATGCCCCCCCCTTTGGTCGGTTACAGCAAAAGGCGACAAAATAAGCTGATTTGTTGAAAAAGGATGAAGCCACTGCTGGTTGATGCGATTCGACTGGAGGTCGGTGGCTTCTCTGTAGTTCAGTAGCTGAGTCGTAAGGAACAGCAAGTGGCTTGGGACATTCCGTTGAAGCAGGCTGCTCCGCAGTCGACCAAGTAATTTTACATAAAGAAAGCAAACAATATGAGACATATTAAGACTAAAAATCGCAGTTTATTTAGAACAGCTGCAGCTATAGCTTGTGCACTGACAGCCAGCCAGCACCTCATGGCTGCAGATGATGTTCAGTCGATCGCGCAGCCCAATATCATCTTGGTGATGACCGATGATCAAGGCTATGGTGATCTGGGGTGCCACGGGCATCCATTCCTGAAAACTCCGAATCTGGACAAGCTTTACAGCCAGAGCACGCGCTTTACCGATTTCCATGCAAGTCCTACCTGTGCTCCCACAAGAGCAGCTCTCATGTCTGGTCGTGCAGCATTCAAAAACGGTGTAACTCATACAGTCCTGGAGCGGGATCGGATGACTCTCAAAGCCACCACTATTGCCCAAGTGCTGAAAGGGGCAGGTTATGCCACTGGAATTTTCGGGAAGTGGCATTTGGGAGATGAAGATCCCTACCAACCGCACAACCGGGGATTTGATGAAGCATTCATTCACGGAGCAGGCGGAATTGGACAGGAGTTTCCCGGATCTCAGGGCGATGCACCTGGTACTGCTTACTTTGATCCTATCATCAAGCATAACAACCGCTTCGTTCAGACCAAAGGCTACTGCACCGATGTCTTCTTCAGTCAGACCCTGGGCTGGATCAAAGAGCAGAAGGATGCCAAAAAACCATTTTTCGCTTACCTTTCCACAAATGCGCCGCACTCACCCTACATTGTGGCTGAAAAGTATAGTGATATGTTCAAAGGCAAGTGCAGCAAAAAGTCGGCAGCCTTCTTCGGTATGATTGTGAATATTGATGAAAATATGGGCTTACTAATGCAGAAGATGGATGAATGGAACCTAACTGAGAATACCTTGCTAATCTTTATGACCGACAATGGTTCTTCCGCAGGTACCTATAATTCCGGGATGAAGGGCATGAAGGGATCCCTCAATGAAGGCGGCTCTCGGGTCCCACTTTTCATGCGGTTGCCCGGTAAGATCAAGCCGGGTGTCGATGTGGACAGAATCACTAGGCATTATGACCTTTTCCCGACCCTGGCGAATATGGCAGGAGCGTCCATCCCGCAAGACCTCGACCTTGACGGACGGAGTCTTGTCCCTCTGATTGAGAACCCTAATGTAGCGTGGTCGGATCGCAACTTGGTCTTCCATAAAGGTCGCTGGAATAAAAAAGGTGCTCCAGGACGATGGGGAATTAAAGGCGGTAAAAATCCGCCCGATGACTTCAAATACGCAGGTTTTGCTGTTAGGAATGAAAAGTACCGCCTTGTAGGTGGATGGTTATACGATATTGAGGAGGATCCATCGGAAACTAAGAGCATAAAATCCAAATACCCGGAGGTGGCTGCCGAGATGAAGAAAGTCTATGACGCTTGGTGGGATGAAGTGAGGCCCTTGATGGTGAATGAAGATGCCTCCTTGGATACAGGCAAGCCTTTTGTTGAACAGTTCAATAAACAGAAAGCTGCGGGCGGAATCCCCGACTGGGTACAACCAAAGCTCTAGCCGCATTATCCATCCTGGCTGAAGAGACTAATAGCTAGAATGCTAAAAAAGCGTTTCACTGTGACGCGGTAAACCGCACGGGTGAACCCAGGTGTTCGCTAAACAAAACATCAAAGGAGAAAATCGAATGAAGTATCGAAGCATCGCAATGTTGATCTTTCTGGTTTCTGTGTCGTTGGTCAATGCCGCGGAGAAAGGGAAGCACCTATTCATCCTCTCAGGTCAGTCGAACATGAAGAGGATGGACCCTGATCTATCATTCAGTCCTACCGTCGTTGAGGAATTCGGAGAAGATAATGTGATCGTTGTTAAGTTTGCCGAAGGCGGTAAACCAATTCGACGCTGGTACAAGAAGTGGAAACCAGCGGAAGGAGGTGAACCCCAGGCAACTGGCGATCTATATGACCGCCTGATGGCTATGGTGAACAAAGCGATACAGGGAAACGAGGTCGAAACGGTAACCTTTGTTTGGATGCAAGGAGAGCGGGATGCGAAGGATAAGCACGACCAAGTGTACGCCGAAAGCCTGAATGGATTGATTCATCAACTAGAGGAGGATTTAGGGCGTGGAGATATCAATTTTGTCATAGGTCGACTGAGTGATTGCGTTATGACGAGTTCGCATTGGGTGGCAATCCGAGAAGCTCAGGTTAAAATTGCCGAAGGAAGCAAACGTGGAGCCTGGGTAGACACGGATGACCTCAACGATGGATTGAACAAGAAGGGTAAGAAAGTTAAAAATGACCTGCACTACACTGTCGAAGGTTACAAAATTCTGGGTGAACGGTTTGCCGGGAAGTCGATAGAATTGATCCAAAAGAATGCCCAACAAAGGGATGTGCCTGACAGGAAATAGCTGCGCCATTTCTAGCGGGTGATTCTGGTCCCTAGCCCTAAAGTAGAATGCCCGGAACCTTGTTGTTTTTTATATAGATATACGAAAGATCGAGTTGCTTTTGCTCTTCAGAAAGTTATTACAGTCAATAGTATTGGCGATTATTTGTCCTGTATCAACAAAAGCTGCAACGAAATGGGCTTTATTGAGGGAAAGTATTGCTGGTAGATAAAGTCGCGATGCCGCGACATTAGCGCTGAATACTGTAGTATTTAGGACCAGTCCTTTACGTATAGAAGAATAAGTAGAACTAAAACAATGGAGATACAGTAAGTGAGAGCTCTGAGAAATATAGCAGTGACTGCGGCAGTTGTTGGGGTAGCTCAGGCGACATTAGCAGATCAGCGACCGAATATTATTATCATTTATACCGACGATCAAGGGTATGGTGATTGCAGCTTATTAAATCCGGAGTCAAAGTTTAAGACTCCCAACATAGATCGCATCGGTCAACAAGGCATTGTCTTTACCGATGGGCATTGCAGCAATACAGTGTGTACCCCATCGCGCTACGGCCTTCTAACTGGACGTTACAGTTGGCGGACTCGTCTTAAACAGGGGGTTTTGAACAGCGACGATGAGCCATTAATAGCCAATGATCGTTCGACTATCGCGACATTGCTCAAGAGGAACGGCTACAATACGGGGATGGTTGGTAAGTGGCACCTGGGCATGACCTTCAATGAAGACGGCAGCAAGATTCTCGATGGCCCTCTACAAAAAGGCTTCAACTATTTCTGGGGAATTCCGGCATCGATGAACTTTGGTTATTGTGCCTGGTACGACATGGATTTTGCTAAAGTTGCCCCCAGAATGATGACATATAAAAAGCCCAATAAAATCGCGGTTAGTGATTATCGCATTATCCCGCCCTATGAAAAACCGGGGGCGAGCAAGAAGTCTATTAAGGTCGCAGAGGACTTTGAAGATATAATGGTTCTTGAGCGCTTTACAGAAAAGGCTGTGCAGTGGATCGGTAAAGTCCACAAGGATGACAAGCCCTTCTTTCTCTATTTACCTTTGACTTCGCCACATAAGCCCGTTGTGCCGCAAGAACGCTTTCGCGGTAAATCTGAGGCTGGCGCTTATGGTGATTTTATGATTGAAACAGACTTTTGGATCGGTCAGCTCATGAAGGCTCTGGAAGAGAGAGGTATCTATGATAATACGATGATTATCTTCAGTTCTGATAATGGCCCAGAAAGGACCTGGAGCAAGAGAATCAAACTTCATGGACATGTAAGTAATCGAACACTTCGCGATGGCAAAAGGAGTCTTTATGATGGGGGGCACCGAGTGCCATTTTTTATTTCCTGGCCAAAGAAAATTCAAGGCGGACAAACTTTCGGCAAGCCGGTCAATCAGTTGGATATCTTTGCGACTTTAGCAGAGGTTGTCGGTGATAAAGTGAAAAGTGATGAGGCGGAAGATAGCTTCTCATTTGCGCAATTGTTTGAGGGTAAAATGCCACAGCCAAGAAAAGCGATGATTCATCAGTCCATGACTGGTCAATTCGCAATTCGCGAAGGTAAATGGAAGTTGATCATGCCCAACAGAGCCAATCAAAAAATGGAGCTCTACGATCTGGAAAATGACTTAGCAGAACAACGTAATCTACTGGATAAGCACCCGGAAATTGTAGCTGGCCTTAAAGCTAAGATGATTAAGATTATTGATGGAGGTAAAACCAGGGAAGAATGCTCGTCAGCGAATGATGTACCGATGAACTTGAGCTGGAAGTAGCACATCAACTCAAAAGAAGGGGACGGGACGCGTAAGAAAATCAGAGGCTACTCCATTGGCGTGCACACGTTCTGGTATAAAATGAAGCTGCACGAAAAAAAGTGCCGCGTGCGCTAGTAATCGTCTCGGAACTCAGTATGATGCCTCCTCATTCTGACATGAACTGTCGCGTTGTTGAATATGACATAGGAGGAGCTCGTCGAGCTCATCTAAACAGATGATTGTCCGACTGTGATAAATGAATCATGCTGCATGGCCATCTGAGATTGTGAGCTGTACTGTCTGAGTCATGATAAACGATCTTATCGTAGATGTTTCCCAGGAGGTTAGAAAAATTAAACAACAAAAAATAGCAGGAGCAGAGACGAAACAACACAACTCTCGTTCAAAGTTAGGGGAACCCAAATCCAGAGTAAATCTAACTTTTATAGAACACCTACAAAGCTGTGGTGACCGAATTAAGTGGTCACCACATCCCTCAGATAAAAAATCAATCTATAATTCTCATGCCAAAAGCCATCATAGATGAAAACGGATACCCCCCAGAGTCCTATTCATTCAAACTCCACTGCGGTGAGAGGATTAGTATCGGTCGCGCTGACCATAACTATATCACACTCAAATGTCCATCATCCTCTACTCACCATTGCGATATTGAGAGGGTGCAAGGAGGCTACATTCTGCTAGATAATGCCTCCACTAATGGGATTACTAAAGACGGTGTACTGATGGAGGTAATTGATCTCAGAGATAGCATAGAAGTCTTAATCGGGCAGACCACACTGCGCTTCCAACTCTCTCACGCTGAATTAGAGGAACTCAAGGGAGAGGGTTACACGGTTCATGAAAAATTAGCCATGCAGCCCGAAAGTAAAAAGCATGTCGAGAATGCCGCTAAAATTAAAGCGCAAAACACGTCAACATCCCGAGGTGAAACCTCCCCATCTAGCTCCAGTGTGCCCCCCCAAGTTCAGCCAGGTAGCAGTAGCCAAGGGGCTTCCCGCGCATCAGTATCATTCATCATAGGACTTATCTGCATCCTAGCAGGTTGGCTGTGGTTTAACTACATGCGTAACGATGAGGTCTCCCCAGCTCAAGTAGTGAACGGACCAGACAAAGTAGCCCCCCAAGTAGTCAATGATGCGAAGAAAAATCCAATGCCAATTGCAGTTGGGGAGCAGGAGTTAGCTGAAAAAGTAGAGACGTCATCAGTGCCAGAATATCAATCAGACATACCTTACCTTCGCCGTGGAGTCGAAGTTGAAGTAGAATTGAAGGGGATGATGAGAAGTCATCGACACAAAGTGCGAGAGAATGTCATGTGCTATACTTTAACAAGCTTTGACGATTATAAGTTTGTGCTCCCCCGGTTAGGGCGCAATACGGTAAAAGGTGTCGATCTCTCTATTTTTGATGGTGAGGAGGAGATACCAGCCATGGTGAAAGTCAGCCTTATCGGCCACGCCTCTGGTGATATTCGCAGCGCTGAAGTCAAAATGCTTTTTGCGGCTGAAAAGCTCGATCCAGATGAAGGTCAGCGTTTATTGGAGCAATCTGAAGCGCGTAAAGTGGCAAGCAAGCAGCGTGTCTCTAATCCGTCACCAAACGCCTTGCCCTACTCAGGTAAATGGGGGGTGCGCATGCCGATTCCCTCTGAAAAGAATGGGATTAAGGATGTGAACAAATTTGACCCTCAGGAATTCGCTGCGCAGATTGCTGAGCTGAAGACTGTGGACTATGTCATTCTTAATGTCACTCAGCCTTCTGGCCCTTGTTACTTCACTGCTCCGCACCCAGAACTAGAAAAAATTCTAAAAACCAGAGACTATTTCAGTGGGCCAGTTTATCCAGACCGTGGCTCATTCCCTAGGAGAGATATTTTAGGAGAGACTCTCAATGCCGTAAGAGCAACCGGCAAGAAGACCCTTGTTTACTTTGCGTGCGAAGGCTTCCATACCGGACTTGCTAAAAAAGAGCTACAAGACGTTTGGTTCGACCATATTGAGTCACTGGGCATGACGCATTACCAAGCAGTCGGCCAGCTGATTCTTAAGCACTATGTAGAGCAGTATGGTACGAAAATAGATGGTTGGTGGTTCGACGGCTCAGGCGGGCTGAAAACTGCCAAGCAACGTCAAGAATGGCGCGATATCGTGCTGGCTGGTAACCCGAAGTCGATTGTCGCCTTTAACCGAATGGCGGGACCACCCTTTAGATCCACCCCACAGTGCGATTACTTTGGTGGTCACCCGACCCCGCGCTCAAGACACAAATTTTGGGAACCCGTTAATTTGCCAATGATCACGGCGATAGAAGCGAGTCCTTGGATGAACTGTAATGGTGAGCCAGTAGGAGACCCCCAAATGAGTACTTTAGGGCATGTATTTATGGGCTTGCAAGATCGCTGGACTCTTGGCAAGTGTGCCTTTCCACCAGAGCAAGCGGTGGAATGGACAACGCGTGTGATTGCATCTGGTGGGATGTACACTTGGGCATCCCCGCGTGCAGGTTCCAAAATGGCAGCTGCGCAGTTCAATGTATTGAAGAAGATCGACAAAGCGCTGGCAGAACTACGAAATGTGAACCCGTGATTAGCACCCAGAACAGTAAAAATCAGACATCAAGAATTCCCAGCAATAAACGGCAAAGAGAAATGATAACTACAGGAGATATAATGATCTGGATGAAGCAACTAGTCTGGATAGCGACAATTACTGTATTTGGGGGTGTCGTAGCATTCCCACAGCAGTTGCATGCGGACGATGCCTCGGCTACCGCTGAGACTAAGATAAAGAATGTGCTGTTCATTGTTTCTGATGATCTTAAGGCAGATGTGTTAGGTTGTTATGGGGACAAGATATGCAAGACGCCGAATATCGATAAATTGGCCAGCGAGGGCATGGTATTCAACCGTGCCTACTGCCAGGGAATGATGTGTGGGCCGTCACGGACATCGTTCATGGCCAGCCGTTATCTGGATGCGGCTGGAGTCAGCCTAGGTGAACATTTCAAGAGCAATGATTTCTACACTGCGCGTGTTGGCAAAATCTTCCATATGGCCGTGCCGGACGACATCATAGCCGGAACAGATGGAAAGGACATTCCTAGCTCCTGGACGCAACGTTTTAACAGCAGCGGACAGGAAGCACACACTCCAGGAGACTATGCTTGTCTCAACCTAAATAAATTCACCGACAAATTGCAGGGACGTGAGTCTTCTAGAATGCCCAACCGTATGTTTGTCTCAGTCTCCTACGAAGGTGATGGCTCTGACCAGCCAGATTACAAAACCGCGAGCAAAACGATTGAACTATTGCGCGAGCACAAGGATAAGCCATTCTTCATTGCTGCAGGTCTGGTCCGCCCGCACTACCCTAATGTCGCTCCACAGCACTATTTTGACCTCTATCCGTGGCAGGACATCAAGTTACCAGAAATGGTCGCCAATGACATCGATGATATCCCGAAACTTGGGCGAGCTAGAACAATGAACTCGAACAACTCCATCGGTAAGTACCCCGATAACCAGAAGCGTATGTGGGCAGCCTACTACGCCACTGTGACCTTCATGGACGAGCAGGTCGGACGAATCATTAATGAACTCGATCGTCTTGGCTTACGTGAGAGCACGGCGATTGTTTTACTTAGCGACCATGGTTACCACCTCGGAGAGCATACTTTCTGGCAGAAAACGAACCTGCACGAAGATGTCTCGCGGGTGCCGCTGATCGTCTCCGTACCCGGCATGAAACCAGGTAGGACTGATGCTTTCACAGAGCTGCTGGATATCTACCCGACCCTCGCCGACCTGGTCGGGATTTCAATTCCAGACGAGGTACAGGGCAAGAGCTTCACGCCAGTATTGAAAGACCCATCTGATTTCGTGAAGAAGGCTGCGCTTTCTATCATTCCACACAAGGGAGTTGCGCTTCGAACAAAAGGCTATGGTTACATGCGCTACCGTAGTGGAGAAGAGGAACTCTATGATATGCTAAAAGATCCGAAACAGTTTTCCAATCAGGTCAGTAATCCAGAATATGCCATAATTCTCAAGCAGCTTCAGAAGCAGTTAGATTCACGCCTTAAAGAAGAAGGAATCATCTTAGACAAGAAAACTAGGAAATATAGCCAACAATGAAGCTAAGCTTCAAAACTACACTGGTAATCGTTCTAGCGGCATGTGCGGCGCAAGCAAAACCGCTCAAAGGCTCCCGCCCGAATATCATCATGGTCATGACCGATGATCAGGGGATGGGGGATCTTTCCTGTCTGGGGAACGAGGTGCTAAGAACACCCAATATCGATAAGTTTTACGAGCTGTCGACTCGCTTCACGGAGTTTCACGTCAGCCCTACCTGTGCGCCAACGCGCTCGGCCATCATGTGCGGACGCCACGAGTTCCGTAACGGTGTCACTCACACCATCCACGAGCGTGAACTGATGAACTCGGCGTACACCACCATGCCTCAGGTGCTCCGCTTGGCAGGCTATGAAACGGGCATTTTTGGCAAGTGGCATCTTGGCGACGGCGCCGAGTTTCAGCCCTACAATCGTGGCTTCTCCGAGGTGTTTATTCACGGCGGCGGAGCCATCGGTAAATCCTTTCCCGGCAGTTGTTCCGACTTTCCACCCAACTTCGAGAACGTCTACTTCGATAATGCGGTTCTTCATAACGACACGATCGTGATGACCAAAGGCTTCTGCACTGATGTGTTTTTTCAGGCGGCACTGGGCTGGATGAATCAACAATATGAATCCAAGACGCCTTTCTTTGCTTATATAACTCCCAACGCACCGCATGGCCCCATGATCGCACCTGACAAATATAAGAAGCGATTCACGGATCTAGGCTGGGACGAAGAAACTGCCGGACGCTACGGCATGATCGAAAATATCGACGACAACTTTGGCCTACTCATGCAGAAGTTAGACGAATGGGCGGTATGGGAGAACACGCTTGTGATATTCATGACAGATAATGGCCAGTTCAGTAAAATCGGCAAACTGAATGGCCAGAAAACAAAGCCCTACACTGCTGGATTTAAAAGTGGTAAAGGCTCGATCTACGAAGGTGGTTCCCATGTTCCAGCCTTCTGGCGCTGGAAAGGCGTGCTTGAAGAAGGCCTAGATATCAACGCGTTGGCTGCACACATCGACCTGTTCAAGACCTTTATTGATCTTGCCGGGGCAGGCATACCCAAAGGTACTCAGCCCATCGATGGGCGCACCATGCTGCCGCTACTCGAAAATCCTAATGCCCAGTGGCCGGACCGGGAGTTATTCATTCACCGTGGGCGCTGGGAAAAGGGGGCGGACCCTGAAAAATCCAA
>NZ_JBDOPO010000114.1:12092-18017 GCF_039830215.1 Rubritalea sp.
TACGCTGTGCGCACCCAGCGTTGGCGCATGGTTGGCAAGAAACTCTACGATATATCCAAGGATCCCTACGAGAAAAGTGACCTAGCCAAGCAGTATCCTGAAGTGATGGATCGCCTCACCAAGGCGTACGACGTATGGTGGGAGCAAACCGTGCCGCTGATGGTCAACGAAAGCCGCCTATTAGACAAGGAGCATCCGCTGGCTGTCCGCTACCAAAAACAGAAGGCTGAGCGCGGTATACCCGACTGGGCACCGCCGAAATTCTAATTTCTAACGAGAACCACGATTGAAACAATTAATTTTCACATGAACAATATTCTAAAGCTTAACAGCCCAAAATGGCTGAATGACATAAGGCATATGGCGGTCGCCACGCTTTGTTTGATGGGGACCTCACTCTCGGCAAGTCCTCCCAACAGCGAGCAAGCTAAACCCAATGTGGTTATTTTCTTCACCGACGATCAGGGCACGCTCGATGCCAATTGCTATGGATCAAAGGATCTGTACACGCCTAACATGGACAAGTTGGCTGAAACTGGCGTGCGTTTCACTCGAGCCTATGCGCACCAAGTCTGCTGTCCGGCGCGCGCAATGCTGATGACTGGTCGTCACCCGCAACGGGGGAATGTAAGCCATTGGACGCAGGGGGATGCCAGGGAAACGAAAAAAGGCCGAAATCTGTTGCTAGAGGAGGTTACTCTAGCAGAAGTGCTAAGGGATTCGGGATACAAAACCTCATTGTTTGGTAAGTGGCACCTTGGTGCTCACCTTGATCATGGACCGACCGAGCAGGGTTTTGATGAGTTTTTCGGGATTCGCGGCGGTTTTATTGATAATTACAATCACTATTTCCTCCATGGTGAAGGCTTTCACGACCTTTACGAGGGAAAGAAGGAAATCTTGTCGGATGGCAAGTACTTCCCAGATCTGATTACCCAGCGCGCACTAAAGTTTATCGACAAGAACCAAGATTCTCCCTTTTTCCTGTATGTCGCATTCAATATACCCCACTACCCTGAGCAGCCTGATAAGAAATTTGACGCACGTTATGCGGATATGGAAATGCCGCGTCAGTCCTACGCTAAAATGATTTCAACCACCGATGATCATATGGGGCAGATTATGCAGCGATTGGAGCAATATGGACTCACTCAAAATACGATTATCGTCTTCATGAGTGATAACGGCCATTCCACAGAGAAACCGTATATCAAAGTGGATAATCACAAGAGTGGCCTGCCAAAGGGCACATATTATGGTGCGAATGGTGGCGGTAACACCGGGAAATGGCGAGGCCAGAAAGGAACATTCTTCGAGGGCGGACTCCGAGTGCCAGCGATCATAAGCTACCCGTCGCAGCTCCCCAAAGGTGCTGTGCGTAATCAGGCGGTAACCGCTATGGACTGGATGCCTACGATACTGGATCTTTGTGGGGTCGCCAAGCCCGATGTGAAGCTCGATGGAAAAAGTCTTCTGCCAGTCATCAAGTCGGAGACAGCAGAATCCCCTCATACAGATTTACACTGGCAGTGGGCTAAAAGGTGGGCAGTTCTTGATGGCAACTGGAAGTTGGTGGGTACAGCCGATAAAGGGCAGTTTCTGGCCAATTTGAATGACCCTCAGCCGGAGATGAAGAACCACCTGAGAGCGAAACCAGAGGTTGCGAAACGCCTTAAAGCGCTTCACGATGCATGGCTGGACGATGTGCAGCCGACAGATTGATACTGGAAAGATACTTAATTGCTAAATATGGAACATAGCAAAATTTTGAAAATTGCGGGATTCGGCTTTATGCTGGCAGGCTTTTTTCAGGGGCTTGCTATGGCGGGAGAGAAGGGGAGATCTCCCAATATCCTGTTTATCATGTCCGATGATCATACCACCCAGGCCATTGGGGCTTATGGGAGTCGTTTGGCAAAGCTGAATCCTACACCTAACATTGACGATCTGGCCAGCAATGGCATGCGCTTTGCTCGGGTCTTTTGCAACAACGCTATTTGTACGCCCAGCCGTGCCAGTATTATGACTGGTCAGTACTCTCAAAAAAATGGAGTACTGGATCTCAACGGGAATCTTCCGCCAGAGCGACAATTTCTTGCCATCGAAATGAAAAAGGCCGGCTACCAGACCGCGATGATCGGGAAATGGCACCTCAAAAAAGAGCCTGCTGCATTCGATTATTACTGCGTGCTTCCTGGCCAAGGTAAATATCACAATCCCGATTTTCGTATTCGAGGTGACCGAGTATGGCCCCATAATACCATAAAAAAAGCGGGCACACACTCAAGTGATGCGATCACTGATATCAGCTTGAGCTGGCTTAAAAACGATAGGGATGTAAATAAGCCATTCTTTCTAATGCATCACTTTAAGGCGCCGCATGACATGTTCGAAAACGCCCAACGGTATGATAGCTACCTCGAGGATGAGATAATTCCTGAACCGGGTAATCTCCACAATCAACCGGCAGAGGGGTTTGGCTCCGAAGCAACCCGAAAGTTCGGCGCGGGTGTGACCAAGAATCATCCGTCTTGGAACCTGGGCGGTAGGCTTGGGGTTGACAATGAACTGGACGAGCCGGAATACGGAAAGGTGGTTTACCAGAAATACCTCAAGCGCTATCTACGTTGCGTCAAAGGGGTCGATGACAATGTCAAACGCTTGGTCGACTACCTGAAAGAAACTGGTGAACTGGGAAACACGGTGATCATCTACACTGGCGATCAGGGGTTCTTCCTGGGGGAACATGATTTCATGGACAAACGCTGGATGTACGAGGAGTCCTTCCGCATTCCCTTCATTGTCCATTGGCCAAATGGGATTCAGTCAGGATCTGAAAATAACTGGCTGATCAACAATACTGATTTTGCTCCGACGATACTGGAATTAGCCGGCAATACGAAGACGCCAACGTACATGCAGGGACATAGCTTTGCTGCTGCGTTACTGGGCAAGGCAAAGCCTAATAGTTGGCGGACCCACACTTACTATCGCTACTGGATGCACCTTGCCCACAGCCTGAAAGTACCGGCCCATTTCGGCATTCGTGGTGAACGCTATAAACTGATCTTTTTCTATGGTTGCACCCCGAATGGGAAGATGCAAACCCCTGTAGCCTGGGAATTCTACGATATGGAAAAGGACCCGCACGAAATGGATAATCAATATGCCAATCCAGAGTATGGGAAGATCATCGCAGACATGAAACTTGAACTAAAAAGAACCCGTGCTGATCTAAATGAGACCGACGTTAAGTACCCCTCCATTCAGGCGGTCATAGATTCCAATTGGCGTTAGCCATAGTAGAAAGCCTATAGTGCGCACCTCAGGGGTGAGGTACATTGATGATAACGATAAACTTAAGTGCAAAATATGAGACATAGAACATTTTTGAAAATTGCTGGCTTCGGCATCATGCTGACGGCCTTTTCGCCAGAAGCTGCAACAGCAGTAGAGAAGGATAGATCCCCTAATGTCATCTTCCTGTTGGCGGATGATCTGGGATATGGAGACACAGGGTTCAATGGGAACAAAATAATAAAAACTCCCCACTTGGATGCCATGGCGGAAGAGGGCATTCGCTTTACCCGCTTTTATTCCATTGGCCCAGTGTGTGCTCCGACCCGCGCGTCCTCCCTAACTGGCCGACATTACATGCGACTTGGCATGATGGATGTCAACGTGGGGAAACTCCCCAAACAGGAGATCACGCTTGCTAAAGTCTGCAAGGCCAATGGCTATGCCACGGGGCATTTTGGTAAGTGGCACCTTGGAACTTTGAGCAAGACAGAGTCTCCTCGGCACAAGGATCCAGCCAAGGACTTTGCTCCACCATGGGAACGCGATTACGACGATGCATTGGCGACAGAAATCTCGGTTCCAACTTGGAACCCAGCAAGTGGTGCACACAAGAAGCATGACTCTCCCTATTGGCATAATGGCAATAAGGTCACGGAAAATCTAGAAGGAGATGATTCGCGGGTCATTATGGATCGCGCCATCCCATTCATTGAGAAAGCAGTCGCCGCAGATCAACCCTTTATGACGACTATTTGGTTTCACACCCCTCATAGTCCGGTCGTTGCCGGGCCTGAGTATTTGAAAATGTACGAGGAGTACACCGAAGGGCAGCAACACTATTACGGCTGTATCACTGCGATGGACGAGCAGATAGGACGACTTCGTGCCGAGCTCAAGCGTCTGGGGGTTGATAAAAATACCATTTTGTGGTTCGGCTCAGACAATGGCCCGGAAGGAGGCGGCAGGCCCAAGCCTAAGTATGATGCCTATCATGGAGCTTTTTATGGTAAAGCGGGTAATTTCCGTGGGCGTAAGCGTTCCTTGTATAATGGCGGGGTTTGCGTTCCAGCTCTCGCAGTATGGCCGGGTACGATTGATAAGGGTCAAACCCTCCAAGTACCGAGTTCTACGCTAGATTATTTACCGACTGTGTGTGAGCTCATCGGTTCTGAACAACCACAGGATCGCCCCATTGATGGCGAAAGCCTCGTACCAATTTTACTTGGTAAGGCAAAGGAGCGTCACACCTATATTCCTTTTGCTTCCACTATCAAAACTAGCCAGTTAGCTCTGATCAAAGGGGACTACAAGCTCTTCACTATGCCAGCATCTGCACAAGGCGATGAACTATACCATCTGCATGACGATCCAGCTGAAGCTAACAACCTGATAGAGGAGCATCCAGAGCGAGCTCAATCAATGAAGGCCGATCTCAAGATCTGGGTTGAATCCTGCCGCAAGAGCTTTGAAGGTAAAGATTACCCAGAGCCA
Organism: Rubritalea sp.; assembly: GCF_039830215.1. Lineage (NCBI taxonomy): Bacteria > Pseudomonadati > Verrucomicrobiota > Verrucomicrobiia > Verrucomicrobiales > Rubritaleaceae > Rubritalea > Rubritalea sp. The sequence goes on from NZ_JBDOPO010000114.1 coordinate 16,884, forward strand.
TATGAGCAGCAAGGAACGTTTCTTAAAGTAGAATAATTAATCCAGGGGCCAGCTCAGAATAGCTATTTAGCTTTCGATAGTTTTAGTGTATTCTGCAGCATTCTGGCATGCTGTGGCTCGACGCGCTCCGGTGTGGAGTTGCAGACACTTCAGTCTGTTACACATGTCTCAAGAACAGCCTCACTTGTAAAAAACGAATTTTGATTCACAATCATCTCAACTCTGCGCATCAGCGTCGAGTGCTGCTGGTGCTTACTCTTTGGGGTCTTTAAAAGGATGAGGTCATCAGCAGAAATATTTCTCTTGGACGTCTGCAGCAGCTTTTTTAGTTGTGTCAGGCCTGTCGTTCTTGGCTCTAGTCACGCAGAATATCCTCCTTTTACAAGGGCCTTAGAGATGAGTGAAGTTTATATAGGCCCTGTCAAATATTGCAATCTCGCCGTCTTGAAGGTGAGCGAAGAGAGCTGGCGCGCAGGTGTCATCGTGGTAGCAGGCCTCATCAATAATAGTAAAAGAAGACGGCAATAAACTCTGCAGCTTTAAGCATAGGTGGTGCTTCGCTAAAGTATGTCGGCAGCGATACTTTGTCCAGCTCATGCAGTGTGTCTTTGGTTGATTAATTGTTCATCAGTTCGCTCCTGAGCGGGGGCTGCCGCTTAAATGGATAAGCCTGTGTGATAGCTGTTGAAGTTGATAAATAAGCGCGATCTGAGTCAGGGCCTCGCTTCATCCTAGAGGTCACTCCAGTATGCCCCACCACACTCGTCTAGCCCATAAAGCCAGATGGTAGACTCCAAATATTTGCTAATGAGGGCAGTAGATCATGGTCGTTGTAGTCGATTCATCATCAAAAAAATAAACCATCTATAGCAACCAAAAGGGTGATCCGGCTCATGCCATTTAGTTCTTGTTACTTTGGCTGAAATACTTATGGTGGTTAGTGCTGAAAAAAACTTACCTCAAATATTCATATGAAATATAAAAAAATGCTAACGACAATGGCTGCAGTGGCTGCAGTGGCTGCAATGGCGATTTCCTCGCAGGCAGCAGTGATCTACACCCAAGATTTCGATCTCAATCCGACATTTACCGCCGACAACATCACTAGTTACGGTCAATCTGGTGGAGCGGGGA
>NZ_JBDOPO010000149.1:0-3962 GCF_039830215.1 Rubritalea sp.
CAGCTGTTCGCTGCAAGGCGAGCTGATATACTAGACCACTCTGTGATGTTGCGGGCGACCCATCCGGTTGCTCCGATACTGTCGCCCAAGCTGTACCCTTGATCGTTTTCATTGAGGTGGATTCGACCATTTGCCTGAGCCCCCCATGACCAATTGTCACTGGGTTGTTTGAGGAAGGTGAGTGATGGGCTGAGATCAAATGTTCCAGTTCCTAATTGCATCGGAAATGGCTGATGGAAAGTCATTCCCATTCCATTTTTAAATGTCTCGCTCGTAGAACCCGACGGTAACGATAGACTGAGCCCGAAGTGGGCGCGGCTTTTGTTCTCATCATAAAACTTGTAGAGACCACCAATCGAGGAGTCGCCCCAGCCGCTGGATTGCATCGGGCTCTTGATCTGGGTCATGCTGTTGCGCATAGTCATCGAGTTCTCGACGTAGTTGGTCATCGCCATCAGCGTGAGCTTGTTAGTCGGGGCGTACATGAGACCAAGCATGTGCATTTCCATGTCCATTTCTATAGGTTCGACCATAAATCCCGAGCTTCCTTGGCTGATCTTGGAGTCGCCATCATAGAGGTCTTCCATGTGCATACTCATGAAACGGTAAGATAGCATCCACTCACCAGCATTGTGGGTGTGTTCACCCATGACACTGATGGGGGCATGACCATCTGCGCGGCCACCATCCCAGTGGTCTACTGAAATGCGGGATTTGGCTCCGTGGCCGTGCGCAATGGCTGAGAGGGCGAGTGCTGTGAGAACTGAATATTGAAATGATTGCATTTTTATAAAGATGTTAATTGTGAAAAATAGCGACAATGGGTCGCAGTTGAAAAGTGGAAGAGACGTCGATCCTTGATATGCCGACGTGGTATCTAATGAGTCAATGATTGGCTCAAGGGCATGTGTGGCGGGAGAGCTTCAAAAGCTCTGGTATAAAAGGCCGATAAAAAACGAGTTGGCTAGCTCAGCCGAGGAGGCGGAGTTGGAACCGAGTTGTAGACGCAGCTCTTATTGCCAGCATGAAGATCTCTATGAGGCAATAGTGTGGACGGAGGGACAAGTGGAAGGCTAATTCCGAGTGCATTCAGTCCGATAAGCTTGAGGTTGCCTAGTTGGAATTGGGGCACTGGGGCTGAGCCGTCGGGCTCAGTCTTGTTGTGCTGAAGTTCTTGAGCTGCGATGCAGTGTTGACATGGGTGCTCGCCGTCAAAGGTCGTAGCAACAGCTTTGCTGAGGCCCTGTTCGGGGATTCGATCGGAAAGCATAGTGGCCCATGCATAGGACTGTAAAAGCACAGCTGGCAACTCCAAAATGGTGACAGCGGCTATCAGGCAGAACAGCTTGGCAAAAAAATGATGCATTCCTAGTACCGCGCGGCATACTGGAGGGTTCCTTGATGCGCAAGACAAATGCCGTTTGCTGACAAAAAATTGTAATAAGATCTGTAGATGTGGGGTTGACCTCTGGCGGTAGTTGGCTATGAGTTTCGCCATGCAAGACGAAACTGCAAACAACACTGAAGAGCAAGAAGTCCCAGTGGAACAGCCTGTGGAGGATTCCAGTAAATCCGTGGACGAAATCAATTCCGAAATCGAGAAAGAACTCGAAGAGGCTATGGAGCAGGAAGAACTTAGCCGTGAAGAGCAACTCGAGGCTGAGGTGTCCGAGCTCAAAAATAAGCTTCTTCGCAGCGTCGCAGATCTTGAGAATTACAGAAAACGTAGCGCGCGCGATAAGGCTGATGCGATTCGTTACGGCAATCAGCGTCTCATCGAAGACCTCCTCCCAGTGATCGATAACTTCGGTATGGGTATGCAAGCTTCCGAACAAGATTCGGGATCAATGATCTACATGGGAATGTCTATGGTGCAGAAGCAACTCGACGATTTCCTAGCGAATCAGGGAGTGCAGGCTGTTGATCTACAGCCCGGAGTTGTATTTGACCCGAAGGTGCACGATGCAATGTCTCAGGAACCCTCCGAGACCTTTGAAGAAGGGCAGATCATCCGAGTCATGCGAAAGGGCTATAAGATGGGTGACCGTCTCGTGCGTCCAGCCAATGTGGTTGTAGCCCAGGCTCCAACTGTAGAAAGTGAAGAAGCTCCAGCTGAAGCTTCAGAAGAAGCTCCAGCTGAATAACCATTAAAATAAGACAGATGGCGACTAAGAAAGATTACTACGAATTATTGGGAGTCGCGCGTGATGCGGATGCCTCAACGATCAAAAAAGCCTATCGCAAACTTGCGATCAAGTTTCATCCAGACAAGAATCCAGATGATGCGGAAGCTGAAGCAAAGTTTAAGGAAATAGGTGAAGCATATGAAGTCCTCAGTGATGAGGACAAACGTGCAGCTTACGATCGCTATGGTCACTCTGCCTTTGAAGGTGGAATGGGTGGCGGAGGTGGTGGCGGTGGCTTCCACGATGCGTCTGATATTTTCTCTCAAGTGTTCGGTGGCGCCTTTGGTGGTGGCGGTGGATTTGATGACTTCTTTGGAGGTGGTGGCGGCGGACGCTCACGCAGACGTTCGGCCGCTCAGCCAGGTAGCGACCTTCGCTACGACCTCGATATTACATTAGAAGAAGCTGCTGCAGGCTGTGAGAAGGAGTTAGAAATTGAAAAGGAAGCCAGCTGTAGCAGCTGTAGTGGCAAAGGCTCTATGAGCGGAAGCGGTTCAAAGACTTGTGGTACTTGTGGTGGAGCTGGTGCCGTGACGCGTCAGGCTGGTATTTTCGTGCAACAGACAACTTGCCCAGAGTGCCAAGGCGCTGGTCAGACAATCTCAGACCCGTGTGATAGCTGCCGTGGTCAAGGCCGTAGAGAAGAGACTTCTAGAATCAAAATTCGCATCCCTGCTGGTGTGGACCGTGGAACACGACTTCGTTCATCAGGTAATGGTGATGCCGGACTTCGCGGTGGGCCAGCTGGTGACCTCTATGTCTTTATCGATATCAAGAAGCACGAGATGTTCGAGCGCGAAGGTGCCGATCTTCATTGTGAAATCCCAGTCCCATTTAGCGTGGCAACACTCGGCGGTGAGTTAGAAGTTCCAACTCTTGAAGGTAAAGCATCAATCAAGATTCCATCGGGAACCCAAGGTGGTACGACTTTCCGCCTTCGTAACCGTGGAATCAAAGACCTTTCTTATGGGTCAAAAGGTGACTTAAATGTGACAGTTCACGTTGAGGTTCCTACCAAGCTCAACTCCGCCCAAAAGGAAAAGCTCAAGGACTTCAGCGAGTCAATCGGTGAGAAGAACTCTCCGATGCAGGAATCTTTCTTTGCCAAAGCGAAGAAGTTCTTTGAGTAAAATTACTATTCTATAAAAGCGGTACGTTCACTAGAGCGCGCCGCTTTTTTTTGTAAGCAGACTTCACACTTCTAATCTAACATTACACACTAGAACCCATGAACTCGATCAATCGTTACTACCTTCCAGCGGATCAATGGTCTTCACTTGCGCTCACTGGAGATGAGGCTCATCACTGTGTTCGCGTGCTTAGGCAGAAGCTTGGCGATGAGATCGTTGTCTTTGACGGTAGAGGTAGCTCTGTGCAGTGTCAGATCGTTTCGGCTGATAAGAATCAAGTGGTCTTGAAGCAAGATGGTGAAGTCGAAGTCCAGAGCCGCGGCCTAAGCTTGCACCTATGTCAGGCGGTCCCAAAGGCTGGGAACATGGAACTGATTGTTCAGAAAGCCGTAGAGCTTGGCGTTGCGAGTATCCAACCATTGATTACAGAGAATACTGTGGTGAAGGCTGATGAGAAGAAGCTCCAGAAATGGCAGCGTATCGCCTTGGAAGCCTGTAAACAATGTGGCCAAGATTGGCTGCCTGAGGTGAAGCCTGTGCTGGGATTTACTGACTGGGTGGCATCGCGCGAGAAGTCTGAGCTGGAAATAGTCGCAGCTCTCGACCCCCGCAGCCAGCAAATGGCACAGGAGCTAAGAGCGCACGG
>NZ_JBDOPO010000014.1:0-3950 GCF_039830215.1 Rubritalea sp.
GCGTTGTTGACCACCATGATCGAGAACATAAAAATCCTAACGCTAAACCAGCAGGGACAGCCATCGACATAGCAATGAAAGCGTAGCGGATCGTGGTGAGAAGAGCTTCTAGGGTTCTGCCAATAAAAGTTTGGCTGTCACTCGGTAAGCTAGGATTCTGGTCGACCAACGCAGGGGCTAAAGCTGCTGAGAAAAATGTGTGAGCTGCAGCATATGGGTCGGCACTGTTAGGCAGTTGGTTAAAATCGGAGCCAAGTTTTGATAGGCACACGAAAAGAAGACACAGGAAACCAATCACTGTCGCCCTACGCCAACTCCAAAGTGGAGGCCTGAGTCGCTCAGCACTAGCCATTATCAAGTTGATATAGTGCGCTGAAATCTTTATCAGTAAAGTCGCTAGACTTACCGTCGAACACCACTTTGCCTTCTCGCATACCTACGAGCCTTGGGAAAAATGTTTTTGCGTACTCAAGGTTGTGCAAAGAACAAATGAGTGTGAGCGTGTGCTTTGTTGCCATTTGAGTGAGGCAGTCCAGTAGCGCATGTGCACGTGATGGATCAACAGCTGAAACAGGTTCGTCTGCGAGTATTAGCGAAGCCTCTTGGTAGAGAGCACGTGCTATAGCTACTCGCTGTTGTTGTCCTCCTGAGAGTGAGTCGGTCCGATGAAAGAGCTTCTCCGGTATCCCCACTTCTTGGAGTATGTCTCTGACAAGGTTGAGCTTCGTGGTCGAGGGGATGAGAGTATCTTTGATGCTTCCGAGCAAATGTGTGCTGCCAATCTGTCCTAACATGACGTTTTGGCTGACCTTTAGGTTTGGGACAAGAGCAAGGTCTTGGGGGATGTACGCTATATCACAGCGTTGGTTTTTTAGGCATTTGCTGCTGAGTGATCTCATTGACCTACTATCGAGCCAGTAATCGCCTGTATCTAATCTGTATTCTGTAGCTAGGACACGTAGAAGCGAACTCTTGCCGGAGCCAGACGGTCCAATGAGGGCAATCTGTTCACCTTTGTCGATCGTGAGCTCACAGTTATGGAGGGCATGTGTAGATCCAAAGCTAAGGTTGGCGTTTTCGAGTTTGATCATAAGAAAAAATGCCAGTCTAACCATGAGTGGTTAGCTGGCATGATAGTAACAAAATTATTATTTACTGAAACTAACTTTACTCATAACTGAGGCAATTCCATCGAATGTCTCGTTGTTGACTTCAACTAGCTTTTCGCGCTGGAGTGCATCGAGAGCAGACTTGTCATCACATTCGACGAGCGCTTTTTGAAGCTTAGCAATAAATCCTTCACCAAACTGTTCATTAAGGATTGGGTGAGCAGTCATGTTGTAATCTGCGTATGTAGGGGTTTCCCAGATCACGAGGCACTTCTCTTTATCAAGTGTGCCGTTAGCGATACCCTTCTCGTAGGTCTTAAAGTTAAGAGCACCGACTTGGAATGTGCCATTGTTCACGAGTTCAGCAGTCTTGTCATGAGAACCTGAAAAGCCAAAGTCACTTGTGAAGAAATCTTGAGGAGATTTCTCAGAAGCTTCCATGATGAAATGTGTTGGCATGATGCAGCCTGAAGTGGAATTCTGGCTGCCATAAGTAAATTTTAGGTCCTTGATGGCAGCTGGAAAGGACTCTGAACGAGTGAGGCCAGTTGAGGTGTGCGCGATGAAGTACGATTTAAATTCAAGGTCTGCAGAACCTGCTACAATGGCTTGAGCTCCTTTTACTGCCTGCCTAGCTTGCACGCCGGTGACACCGCCAAACCAGCCTAGCTGGATGTCGCCACCTTTGAATTTCTGCACGGATGCGCCATAATTTGGTGACGCCACAAATTCGACTTTGATGCCAAGTTCTTTTGTGAGGTAGTCCGCCACTGGCTGATAGCGAGCAGCTTGACCGGTGGTGTCTGAGTCAGGAATAGCTGAGAAGCGAAGCACAGCATTGCTTTGTGTTTCTTGATTCGTGGACTCTTCAGTATTTGAATTACAAGAAGAGAGTGCTGTTAGGGCTGCAACTCCTAAGAGTGCTGGCATCGTAACTAGTTTCATATTAGATTAATTGGGTTGTATTGCTTAGGCCGAGTATGATCGGCTATATCGTCGATAAAGTGGGGGTATTCCGCAGCTTCGTCTAGTAAAAAGAGTGCACTAGCATAGGGCTCTATTCGACAAAGAAAAAGCGCCCAACTACTTGTAGTTGGGCGCTTTTTTATAGACTCGATTAACTAGTGAAGTGATTAGAATCTCTGAGTACGAACGTGACTATAGTATCCCTCAGCACCAAGAATAGGTGGGAACTCAGAAAGACCGTCGTGTACGTTCATTTCAATACGGTTGTCTACACCGCATTTCATGTATGGCTGCTTGAATGTGCCGTGGAATGTTGGACAGCTGAAGGTGAATACTTCATAGAAACCATAACCGATGCGGCGGAATGCTCGGCTAGTACCATCTACGAGACCATAGGTGTATCCAGCTTTACGACCATAAGTTTCGTTCTTGCGAACGATTTGCTCTGGGATTTCAGTGAGGCCGAAAAGGATGTTAGAAAGACCACGTCCTAGCTTGCGGCTAGATGTGTAGGTGGATCCTGGAGGTGCTTGAATATCTGCATAGCTGCAGGTGGCTGTCAGGAGAATTGCTGTTGCGGAAAGTAGGATTTTTCTCATGTTGGATTTATATTGAACTTAGATTGTGGCGAATGACAATGTAAAAATTTAGAAACTAAAGATATGTTAAGTAGTTTTGTTAGCCGTTGACTTTATCTAGGCCTCGCTTGGCCCTATCTTGTATACGATCTGTGTGTTCGCTACCAGTGAAGAATTTGAGTACAGGGACTGACCAGTCAGCTTTAGCATTTGCAGCAGCAGAGATTATCATACTTTTTTGGCTGTCTGTAGTATCGCATTCGGAGAGGATGAGCCAACGGTTAGCTAGTTCAGCATTGTCGTGACGGCGATCAGCGCTGAGAAGAGCAATGGCACTCTTAAAGATGCTATTTTTCGCTGCCACAGTGTCTTCTCCTTCGAAGGCATCGACGAGAGCGTCAAATGGCTGATCATTAGGCCAAGCTCCAAATGCCGTGGCTGCAGCAATTCTCTCGATGGTGTTGTCACTAGCTAAGCTTTCTGTAATTGTTTCCTTAGCGATGTCGGTACCTGTACTACCTAGCAAGCGGATCATTGACTGTTTGTAATTTTTATCGATAGAGGCATCAAAGGCTTCAGCTAGTAGTAGCGCTAGATTTTCTTTGTTACTGCTCTTGCTGACTACATTTTTTAATGCTTTTTCAGCTGAATTACGTACCGCAGGGTTTTTGGTTGCTCCTAGAATTGAGATGAAACTGGTGAAGTTCTCTTCTTCAACAGTTTTGTTAGCTGCGTCGATTGCTAGCTGAGATGCTGGGTGATCGGGGCGTTGAGTTGCCCATTTGAGGAGGCCTTTTATGGCACCTTGGTCACCCCGCTTTCCAATGACAATGGCAAGGTTCTTTCTATCTTCTTCGCCAAATCCAGCGGAAGTGGCATAATCAAGCACTAGCTTATCAATGGAGTAATCTCCCTGGGCTTGAGAGATGACAATGCGTTGAAAAATAGCATGTCTGTTGGAGATGGTATCATCAGCAAGTGTGTCCAAAAGTAGGGTGAGCTCTTCTTCCGTAGTAGGAATGTCTCGGGCTTTGCGATCCGTAACTTGTTGAACGAGTTTGTTAAACCTTAAAGCTTCGTTATTGGATGAAGTTCTGGACAAGACAAAACAACCGCATATGACGATTGCGACACCTAGGCTGGCTGAGATCATAATCTTTTGCTTACTGCTCAGCCCTTTCTTGGTTGCTGTAAGTTTAGGTGAGATTTGAGGAGTGACTACAGGTGCAGTTGAGTTTACAGGTGCTGTTGACGTTACAGGTGCAGTTGGAGTTACAGGTGCTGTTGGGGTTACAGG
>NZ_JBDOPO010000169.1:0-3914 GCF_039830215.1 Rubritalea sp.
TGGCATGCAGGAGCATTGCGACTTCGAAATCCAGACCACGACAACCACCGACGAAGGTAAAAATCTTCGCCCAGACCTCATCGTCAAGTTACCGGGCGGTCAGAATATTATCGTCGACTCTAAGGCTCCGATGGATGCCTACCTCGAGGCGATTGAAACCGATGATGACGCAGTCAAGGAGGTGGCCCTCGCGCGTCACGTCGCGCAAGTTCGCACCCACATTCAGCAGCTCAGTAGTAAGAAATACCAAGACCAATTCGAGACCAGCCCAGAGTTCGTTGTGCTCTTTCTTCCTAGCGAGGCATTCTTCTCGGCGGCACTTGATCAGGATAGCACGCTCATCGAAAAAGGTGTCGATCAAGGAGTCATCCTGGCTACTCCTACCACGCTTATTGCACTCCTTAGAGCAGTGGCTTACGGTTGGCGCCAAGAAGCTCTTGCTCAGAATGCTCAGGAGATCTCTGGAGTTGGCCAAGAGCTCTATGAGCGACTCGCTAAGTTCACTGAGCACATAGATAAGATAGGGAAATCACTAGGAGCTACCGTGAATCACTTCAATGCAGCAGTCGGCACCTTCGATTCACGCGTCATGGTGAGTGCTAGAAAGTTTGAAGAACTCGGTGCGGCACCAGAGCAAACGTCTCTCACTGATGCGCAACCTTGCGAGAGAGTTATCAGAGATCTAAAAACGCAGGCCGCAGGCGTAAGCAATGCTCAGATTGAAGCAGCAGAGGATACTCTCAACGCCTCAGGTGTGATCGAAGGGTTCGGTGATTTTGCCTCAGTCGTCTCCAACGAAACTGGCTTTGAAGGGTTCCTCGCAGAAGGTGACGGCGAGGGAATCTAAGTCGCTTCAATCCAATCAATGACCCCTTTGTGGTGGGGTCTCATCACTCCCTCCTTGGATCCGCGAAATGAGTGCCATTCGTGGTAAAGAGCTTCATAACCCTATTTTTCAGCATTTGGCGCAATTTTAGCGGTAAAAGTACGAGTGACACTGGTTGGCTGATTGAAATAGCATTGCATAAGTGGCGCGGTTTTCGCAGCTTCTGCGGCATGAACACCGAACAAATTTCCAATCTCATTGCTCATCGCCGTAGTATCAAACCGGCATTGATGGATTCAGTTAAACCTATCAGCCGAGAACTTTGGCAAACACTTTTCGAGGCTGCTAACTGGGCACCTAATCATGGACTCACTGAGCCTTGGCGCTTTCTCGTCTACAGTGGCGAGTCCAGAGCTTCCATCGCCACAGCCCTGCAGGCAGCGTACACATCTGAGACCGCGGCAGAAGAATTTCGCCCTGAGAAATTTGAGAAAATGGGAAAGAACCCGTTCCTCGCAAACTCAGTGGTGGCTCTTGTAGTGAAGCGCGACCCGAAGCGCAAGGTTCCAGAGGTCGAGGAAATTGAAGCGGTAGCGTGTGCAGTTCAAAACCTGCACCTAGTAGCGTCGGCAGCTGGACTAGGAGTGTTTTGGTCATCACCAGCAGTCACCTACGGCCCGAGTTTTGCGCAGTCGTTAGAGTTAGATGAAGCCGACAAATGCCTAGGCCTACTCTACATCGGCTGGCCGAAAGATGGCCAAGAATGGCCAGTCAGCAAACGCACCGACGCTATGGCTAAAGTAAGTTTCAAATAAATTACGATTTAGCACTCAGCTTAAACCTCCTAGACGTAGGAAAGTGCCAAGGGACTGCGGCAATCACAGGCAAGCTGCCTTTGCTTCGATTAAGATCTGGAGGATTCACCTGCTATGACTCCACAGCCCTTGACTGCTGTGGACATAGTGCTGAGGGCGAAGAATTGCAAGAACGATTTCTTCCGACAGCTTTTTTACCTTTCCCTAAGTAGCTGTCATAGCTTTAGTGCAGGGGTGGCTGAGAAAGAAATATTTGTCGAAGTGCGCAACCTGCATAAGAGTTTTGGCTCCCAAAAAGTGCTCAAAGGTTTATCCGCTAAAGTATATAAAGGTGAGACCCTCGTTCTGCTGGGGGGATCTGGAGGTGGGAAGTCTGTGCTGATGAAGCATTTCATCGGCTTACTTTCCCCAGATGAGGGAGAGGTGATTGTGGAAGGTGAATATATTACTGGGTTGAGTGATAGAGAACTCTGCAAAGTGCGTCGTATGATGGGAATGATGTTTCAGAATAGTGCTTTGTTTGACTCCATGACTGTGGGGCAAAATATTGCGTTTCCTCTGCGAATGGGTGGAGAGAAAAATGAGGAGAGGATTAAGAGACTGGTCAAAGAGTCGCTCGATATTGTCCGACTCTCGGGGCAAGAAGCCAAGATGCCTTCAGCCCTTTCCGGTGGAATGCGCAAACGCGTGGCGCTAGCCAGAGCAATAGTAGACCGGCCATCTTGCGTCCTTTTTGACGAACCACACGCCGGCCTAGACCCCATCACGGCCGACTCTATCGACCACTTGGTGAAAGACCTCCAGCGCGACCACCAGATGACCAATGTCATCGTAACGCATGAGATGCGCAGTGTCTTTCGCATAGCAGACCGTGTGCTCTTTCTTAAAGAAGGCCTGCTCTACTGGGAGGGAACTCCACAAGAGCTCAAGGAATCAACTGACCCAGAGCTTCAAAACTTCATTGAAGGCAGCTCCGGTGAAAGCTGGGAGAGCTAATGCGAGGCATACGATCCATTCTTTTGGTGCTGACTTGGCTTCTACCCACAGTCAGTAGTCTTCAGGCAGCTCCTGACTATGAACTTCAGCCATTAGAGTATCCTAAAGCGCAGGATGACAACGGCATCACAGCCCTGCGGGAAACCCTAAACTAAAGTAACAACCAGCCACGGACTCTCTGAGACAGAGTCTGAAGGCCCTAGAGATTCCGGAGTCCTCACAGATGTTAGTGTTTTCCAAAACGAGCGAGCAGAACGAGCTTATCTATCCTAACAACCCCCGTCTAGCCCCATTCCTGAACGTTGGAGCGGTTGGTATGTCACTGGAACCCATGGCGACATTCCGTATATGGGGAATAAAATCACCAAAAAGTTAGAGGACGGCGAGTACCGCTACAATGAGGACCATGGGCAAAATGTAGAAAAACTCTCGGACTACATAAACTTCTCCAGCTATCTAGCAAATACCAGCGATATAGTGGCGCTGATGGTGATGGGGCACCAGATTCACATGCACAACACCTTCTACGCAGCGCGCTTCCAATACCAGCGATCTTAACTCCTACACCAAGCTCTAAATTCAGAGTCACATACGCCGAGAAAAGCGCTCAGATACAAAAACTCATTGTGAGGCGAAGTGACGAAATTCTAGCGAGCTTGCTTTTTAGTGACCATGCCGAGTTACCAGTCGATGGAATTGATGGGTCGGCTACTTTCCTGAAGGAATTCCACAGCGCAGGCCTGCAGAGTAAAGATGGCTGGTCGTTGCGTGACTTCAGATTACAAAAGCGACTTTTTAAATACCGTTGTAGCTACACCATTCACAGCAAGGCATTTATTTATCTTCCTGACCCGATCAAGCGACGCGTTTTGACGAATCTTCGTCAGCATCTCACCGGCGAACCCATAGCTGGAGGCCTGAGTTGAGCTCTCGTGAGCGGACCCGCATCCATGCTATTCATAGTGAAACTCTCAAAGCTTATTAAGTCAGAATAAATCAATCCTTGCATGTCCTAGGATGTGAGAGAAAATGCACTCCATGGCTCTCAAGGAAAAACGCGCTGAAACTCTCGTCGGCCTCTTCGTTTTGTTAGGCTTATTAGCTCTTGGAGCATTGGTGTTACAATTCGGCCGTCTAGGAGACAATAAAGGCGAGACCTATCACGTGTACGTAGAATTTAAGGATGCGTCAGGACTAATCAAGGGCAGTGAAGTGCGTATGGGTGGAGCCAAAATTGGGCGAGTGCTATTTACCCCAGAGCTGACGGATGACCTTAC
>NZ_JBDOPO010000273.1:0-17537 GCF_039830215.1 Rubritalea sp.
TGACATTAAGCTGCCCCAGTAAACCAACAGTAGCACAAGCGATAGCTAGAACTTGGAGTGCTCGCTCTATCGAAGTTGAACACTTCTCTGGACAATAAGATTTGAGCACCAAGACAAGCCACAATACGAATACCCATCCACCAGTATCGGCATAGAGGTCATGCTGCCATGCTTGGAGTAGATCACGCGAGAGCATTCCACAATACACGACTATGGAACCATATAAAAAAATGCTGCTGGCTAGGAATGACTTCATTTATTAGGCGGGGCTTGGTCGGTAGAACCGTTTTGTAACCATTGAAAAACCTTCCAACAGACAATGAACATGAGCACGATAACCAATATCCCACCCCAAGTATGGAATAGACCGACAGCAAAATCGACTCCAAAGGTCAGAGCTATAACGGTGATAAAAAGAATACGGACGGTGTTAGTCAGCCATGCAATCAGTGGAAGCAATGCGATAGCTATCCAAAACCGTCGGCTCGACGGCAATTTAAGTATCGCTAATGCACTTCCAGCGATCAGTAAGCTTTGCAAGAGATTAAGGCCCGAGCAAGCAGCTTCGATGGAAACAGGCAACCCTTCTACTGTAACAAATGTGCCCTGCTGCTCTACCGAAAATCCAACAAGTGAGAACAGCTGTGCACTCATCCACGCTCCTGATAGCCGAAACCACCAACCTATAATATTGAAGTCTGTAGCTATCCATGGAAACGCTAGGATTGGCAGTAAAATCAATCGCCTGAGCCCACATCCGCTGGGGGCGAATGAGGACTCCAAATAGCGGAAAAGTAAAGCAGTCCACCCCAGCGTCATCAAAAGCGTTAAATCAGCAACGACTCCTCCTATGATAAGCAAGCAACCAATTACCAGCGCACTGGTAGAACGCTCAGATGGATTGGTTAGTCTTTTCCATGGCTGCCCCAACCACCATGAGATAGGCAGGGCGCACAATACTGGCAACGTATCCTCAACGCTCCCCAGCCAACTGAGATCACGTAGCCATATCCACACTGCGGTCGCAATGAGGTAAGCTATCATTATCCAGCCATGTTTTTTTACTTGCATCAATTATCTAATTTTTCAGCTTCAGCAATCTTTTCTAAATTCTTATATAGACTCGGCTCATTAGGCTGAATAGACATAGCCTCCTTTGTGTATCGGCGTGCAGACTCCCAATCTTTCTGCTGAAACGCTTTCCTCGCGAAAAATATTTTAGCTTCAAGAGATTGGTTAACTATTGATTGATACATCTGCTCTGCTGTTTCAAGATCGTTTTTGGCCAAAGCGATTCTAGCAGCGATAGCCTTCCCCTCGGGGCTTTCTCTGAGCTTTTTATGAATCTTCAAGTACTCTCCGGCTTTTTGCAGCTCATTCCTTTCTAGAGATGCCATTGTCAATAGCCACGCTGCACGGTAGCCCGCGGCATCTTCTTTACTGCTTATGATTTCAAGCGTCTGCAACCCTTTGTCATTTTCCCCAGCAGCAATGTAGAGCTCACCTAGCAAACAGGTCAAAACTGAGCTGGGGTCTTGCTTCTCAGCAAATCTAATCGCTGCATCTTCCCCATCACAGTGGCGATAAGCTTGAGTCAGAGCGTAAGTAAACCAAGGAGGCAAATCTGAAGCTGTATTCTGCTGATTCAAACTGAGCGCCACCTGCATCCATCCAGAAGCTAAAAACGCAGCAGTGAGGGCATGCGGAGTGCCGATAAAAGCAACGTCCGGATCCACCTCTATTGGCGTCTCTTCATGGTTCTGCTTAAGCAATTTAGCTTCAAACAAGCGCCTTATAAAGTCATGCTGATCTGCCAGTATACTTTTTGGTAGGCTAATGTCATGAGAACTTCCTGTTAGCTGGTACTCCAAAATTCTAACTAAGGATTGGGCTAGAATCGGATCTTGGCTAGCGGCATTACCTCTATCAGATTGTAAATCCTTCAGAACTTTAGTATAGCGTTTATTTTGAAGGTCATGGATGATGCGCAACCAACAAATTAATCGCTCGGCAGCCACATTTCCAGTCAGAGAAAGGGCTTCTTTTTCTATGCTATCGCTCCAGTAGGAACCTTTTGGGAGTTTGCGTAATGCTAGCTCCAGCGGTGTGCTTGGACTTTTGTGCATCTTGGGTAATTTAGTACCAACTCCAGTAAAAACCTTACTCCAGAAGTACAGCTTTATCCAGATATAGTCATAGCTAGATTCATCGGGATTTGCCCGCCAAGTTTGGATCGCCATGGCTAAGTTTCCCTGGCGCCGGTAAAACTCCGCTAAATTATCGCGAAACAAGGGGTTTTCCGGATCACATACCAAAGCTGCTACATACTCGCTTTGCGCCCCCGCCATGTTTCCCAAACTTTCCAATATATTTGCAGAAAATGTGCGGACTTCCGCATTGTTTGGCGCTATTTCGTAGGCTTCTGAAAGAAGCTCCCAAGCATCCGCGATTGTCTCAGACTGAAACAGTGCCAGGTAAATTTTCCGCTGTTGCTCGTCTCGTCCAGTGAATGACACCGAAGCTAATAAATCAACGGCAGCATCCTTTTCTCCCTTCACTAGTAGCGCATCAACATCAAGAAAGAACCATTTACTCTTAGCCTTCTCACGACCTGACCAAGATTGGCGAACATCATCGTACTCGTGGCTTTTTCTCAGATGCAGCAAATGGCGGGCCCAAAGTAAGGACGCCTCCTCGTTATGGGTGAGTACATCTGGCGACTTGTTGATCATCACCTCTTGCCTAGATAAGTCTCTTAGGCTCACCACCATGTCTAACTCTAATTGCCACCATTTTTTTTCTAAATGCTCAGGCAGTTGCAACGGTCGTTCGCGAACCAAACGATGAAGAGCTTCTTGTTTTTTGCCAGAATCAACCAACTGCTGAATTTCGTTGATAAGCAAAACCGCACGCTCTTCACGTATATAATCGCGCCAAATTAGCCCGCCCCAAAATGCCCCACCAAGTAGTGCACAACCAATGCACAGGATGCTGATAATTTTTCTCATTTAATACACTTTAACTGATACCGAAATACTCAAAGCAGATAACTTTTCCCGCCATAGAAAAGAAATCTGCTTTTATAATTAAAAGTAAAGTGACTAGAGCCCAAGCGGACTCGGATTACTCTCAACTGTTTCGGATACTATAGTGTTTCTGTACTTAGTCCAAGCAATGAAACCTATAAATGACAGGAGTATAAGCCATGTAGATGGTTCAGGGTTTGCCAAATAAGTGACATTTTGAGCCCCAATATCTACAGCAAATAGAGCATCATTGTAGTCCCGGTCACCCCCACGATAAATGTCCTCAAATCCAATGAGTAAGAATGGACTCCCTTCTACCGCAAAAGCAACCATGTGCTGAATGCCGTCTAAGTTAACGTCATTATGGGCGGTAAATATATGCTCTCCATCGTCAGCTCCATCACCTATAAGGAAAAAGTCCAATTGGGTACCTGCATCGAAACTACCCAAATCAACAAAATCGCCTGGTAGGAGTGGTAATGCGTCAGATCTCCAATTATTCGGCTGGTCACCATTAAGAAAATTTCTGCGGCGGGTAGAATTGTCCGGAAAAATCAATTGAGGATTACCCTCTGTAAGTCCTACCACACCTTCAGTAAGCCCAATACCTTCTGTGCTAAAACCCAGTGTATTTTTGTGCGCCGCTGCCTCACCAACAAAATAAACACGCACATCAGAAGCCGTATTTAGGTAGAGCTGTGATGAATCAAGAGCGCTACTTGCGAGGTTATCTAAGGTTACTAGCTCTCCTAGAGTGGTAGTGAGAAAAGAATGTAACACCGGTAAATCGTTAGCTTGAAAACTGGCGGAATCGGCATCAGAACCAGCCCTGTATACGGGTCCCACAATATCAAGACCAAAAGGCCTTGCTGTCGACTGTTGAGGAAGCACATCTTGGGCATGGAGAATGCTGGCAGTACTAAACAACAGCAAACAATTGAATGCCGTCTTATGGATTAATTTGAGGTAGTTCATGTTGGTTTGCGTAGGAGTGGAGATACAGCTTTCATGCTCAGTAATGAATTGCTCGAGGATTCGATAAAATCAATGTAGCTTTTGCATGCAGTAAGAACCGTAATTATATCAACCATTGTCTATTGGTTCATCTAGGATTCTAAAAATGCCATATTTATATAGTACTACGTGAACACACACCGTGCCAACTCTTTTCAAAAATCACCTTATATTGTTGCATATAAGCAACATAAGTTGAACGAACCCTAAAAAACTAAGCTTAAACACCTAAAAATAAACAGTAATATTTACTGCCAAATAGGCCCAGCCTTGTAAAATTTACAGCTCGAAAATTCTAATTTGGCTAGTGTAATCGGGGCTGATGCGTGAAATATCATGAGGTATTACATCGCCATGACACCTTCATGGTCGCTAGTTGAGGAAGACCTCCAGCTCTTTAACCCTAATCAAACTTTTAATCATGGTAACGAGCATTGTACCATCAATATGGCAGACAACTGTATCCATTTCCCTTTCTCCACTACGTTTTCGGTTGGGCCACGATATCTGAGCTCTGATGAATCATGGCTTGGTATTTTCTAAGAGACGCGGCACTCACTACCCAGCACTCTACTGCGGCAAGATTCACAACGATGCCTATGAGGGCAGTCCAATGAGCCTCCTTTTGCTTTGTCTCGATAGATGTGCTGATAAGTGGTTCCGTGGCTGATGGTCCAAGGATGTGCCAGCTAAAATGTGCCTCGGAGAAGTTCCCAGCCATTACGAACCTCGGTATTCCTGAATACCTAGCATTCGTGGTAGAAGTAGCTCCACCTCATTAGTCACTTGGAAAAGCTTTCACGCCTTTCGCATTTATGCGGCTGTTCTTTACCACAAATTTGAAATGACTAATGCCTATAGAAACGAAAAAGCCCGGTACCGCGTTGAGCGATGCCGGGCTTAACAGTTTCCTGAAGCTTTCGTATTATGCTGACTCAGTAGTGACGATTGGCTCGCCAGACTCGTCGAGTTCAACCTCTTCAACGATTGGAGCAGGCTCTTCGACAGTGAACTCGAAACGTGAGCTCTTATGCGTCTTGAATCCTGTACCCGCTGGGATGAGGTGACCCATGATGACGTTTTCCTTGAACCCTTGTAGTGTGTCGACACGTCCGAGTGTTGCTGCCTCTGTAAGAACGCGTGTGGTATCTTGGAAGGAAGCGGCTGAGATGAAGGAATCAGTCTCGAGGGATGCCTTAGTGATACCGAGGAGAACGGCTTCACCTTCAGCAGGCTTACCACCTTGAGCGACCACCTGACGGTTGGATTGGTTGAAGGCTGTGCGGTCAACCTGGTCTCCCCAAAGGAAGTCAGTGTCACCAGTTTCAGTGATCTTCACCTTACGGAGCATTTGGCGGATGATGATCTCGATGTGCTTATCGTTGATCTCAACACCTTGGACTCGGTAAACTTCCTGCACTTCGTTCACGAGGTGCTCTTGAAGTTCCTGGGCGCCACATGCTTCGAGAAGATCTTCTGGAGCGACTGGGCCTTCGGTGATCTGATCACCAGCCTTGAGTACATCACCTTCGGAAACTGTCACATGCTTGCCCATTGGGACAAGGTGGTCAGCTGATTCACCAGTCTCGATGTTAGACACGATAACTTTCTTCTTACCACGAACGTTAGCACCGAAGGAAACTTCACCGTCGATCTTAGAGATCGTACAAGCATCTTTCGGACGACGAGCTTCAAAAAGCTCGGCGATACGAGGAAGGCCACCAGTAATATCTTTAGTCTTAGCTGCCTTACGCGGAGTACGAGCAATCTGAACACCACCTGATACCACGTCACCTTCTGCAACAGAAAGGTGAGCACCGACCTGAATTGGGTAGGCTGCGAGCACTTCAGAAGTCTTTGCGTCCACAATCACGATAGACGGGTGAAGGTCTTCTTTGTGTTCAGTGACAACCATACCTGCTTTACCAGTTTCTTTGTCAGTCTCATTGCTTACAGTAATACCTGTGATCATGTCGCGGAATTCAATCTTACCAGCTTTCTCAGTAAGAATTGGAACGTTGTATGGATCCCAAGTTACGAAAGTTTCACCTTTCTTCACTTTTGCTCCATCCTGGACAGAGATAACAGAACCCACGAGCAGCTTGTGCTCTTCAAGTTCTAGGCCACTCTCATCCTTGATGGAAACTGAGCCCTTCTTGCTGAGTACAACCCAGTTGCCGTCGGCATCTTGAACAGTCTTGAGGTCCTTATAGGCCACATTACCTGCAGCTTTCGCTTTGATGATGGGCTGCTTGAATGATGATGTCGCAACACCTCCAACGTGGAATGTACGCATTGTAAGCTGAGTTCCTGGCTCACCAATTGACTGCGCAGCAATGATGCCGACAGCTTCACCGTGATTACCAATAACACCTGAAGCGAGGTTCAATCCGTAACAGTGAGCACAACATCCACGCTCAGCTTCACATGTGAGTACTGAACGGATCTTGAGGTTCAATCGACCAATTTGCTCGGCACGAATGGACTGCTCTTCAGTGATGATGTCATTGACCTTAATGATCACTTCATCTGTAACAGGGTCTTTCACTTCTTCACATGACGTGCGTCCGTAGATACGCATTGGGAGCGTAGCAACTTCCTCGTCACCGTCAAAGATAGGTCCAACGGTGATGCCATTGACAGTACCACAGTCGCTTTCGTTGATGATCACGTCCTGAGACACATCAACGAGCTTACGAGTCATGTAACCGGAGTCGGCAGTCTTAAGCGCTGTATCCGCAAGACCCTTACGAGCACCGTGAGTGGAGATGAAGTACTCAAGTACTGAAAGACCTTCACGGAAGTTCGAAGTAATTGGGCGTTCAATAATCTCACCAGATGGCTTGGCCATAAGACCACGCATACCTGCGAGCTGCTTAATCTGTGCTTTGTTACCACGAGCACCAGAGTCGACCATCATGAAGAGTGGATTCGGGAGGTAGTCACCACCTTTGTGCTCCATCTGACGATAAACTGCATTCGCGATGTTATCAGTAGCGTGTGTCCAAATATCGACCACCTTCTGATAACGCTCGTTATTTGTGATCACACCATTGCGGTAAAGCTTATCCACTTTATCGATTTCAGTGTAAGCAGTGCTGAGTTCAGCCGGCTTTTCCTTAGGAATCACCATGTCAACAAGACCAATGGAAGTACCGGACCTAGTCGCCTCAGCAAATCCGAGTGACTTGAGAGCATCAAGAGCAACAACGGTGTCGTTCTTACCAGCTGACTGGTAGCAACGCCAGATGACGTCACCGATCTGCTTCTTACCAACATTGAAGTTGATGAAACCAACAGCAGCAGGCCAGATCTCGTTAAAACGCACACGACCAGGTGTGGTTTCGATGATCTTTTTCTCACTGTCACCATAGACTGTGTCCTTACCTAAATCCGGGTTACGGAGGCGGATGAGGTCGTGATAGCGAAGCTTGCGTGAAGCAATCGCGAATTCGACTTCAGTCGTGTTCTCGAAGAGTGGCAGATGCTTTTCCTTGTTTTCTTCAATCTCGAGAGCTGTACGAGTACGGCTATAGGTGAGGTAGTAGTTACCAAGGATAATATCCTGAGATGGAGTAGTGATCGGCTTACCTGATGAAGGTGAGAAGATATTGTTAGTCGCGAGTAGCAACTGACGACATTCCAACTGAGCTTCGATAGAAAGCGGTACGTGAACAGCCATTTGATCACCGTCGAAGTCAGCATTGTAAGCTGTACAAACAAGTGGGTGCACACGGATCGCAGATCCCTCAATCAGAACAGGGTCGAACGCCTGGATTGAAAGTCTGTGAAGAGTTGGTGCACGGTTCAGCATTACTGGGTGACCTTTTGTCACTTCAGCAAGGATATCCCAAACTTCAGTTGTCTTACGGTCGATCATTTTCTTCGCTGAACGAACTGTGTGGCAGTAGCCGAGCTCCTTTAGGCGACGAATGATGAATGGCTCGAAAAGTGTGAGTGCCATCTTTTTGGGAAGGCCACACTGTCCAAGTTTAAGGTCAGGACCAACAACAATCACAGAGCGACCTGAGTAATCCACACGCTTACCAAGGAGGTTCTGACGGAAGCGCCCACCTTTACCCTTGAGCATGTCCGAAAGTGACTTCAGTGCACGGTTGCCAGCACCTGTAACAGCTCGACCGTGACGGCCGTTGTCGAAGAGAGCATCCACCGCTTCTTGTAGCATACGCTTCTCGTTACGAATGATAACCTCTGGAGTCTTCAGCTGAAGAAGGTTCATCAAGCGGTTGTTACGGTTGATCACACGACGGTAGAGGTCGTTGAGATCAGATGTAGCAAAGCGACCACCTTCAAGTGGAACCAGCGGACGAAGGTCCGGTGGAATCACTGGTAGAACGCTCATAATCATCCACTCTGGTCGTGTCTTAGATGAAAGAAATCCTTGTGTAAGCTTTAGACGCTTAGCGAGTTTCTTCATTGTCTGCTTAGAACGTGTGTTCTCCATTTCTTCCTGAAGCTTTTCGATGAGCTCAGCAAGCTGAACCTGCGAAAGAAGGTCACGGAGAGCCTCAGCTCCCATCGCGGCACGGAATGTTTCCTCGCCGTAGTCTTCCTCAGCCTCGCGAAGCTCAAGCTCAGTGAGGAGTTGACCGCGCTCGAGTGGTGTGTCACCAGGCTCGGTCACGATGAAGTCTTCGTAGTAGATAACACGCTCAAGGTGACGTGCAGACATATCTAGCATAAGACCAATACGAGATGGCATACACTTATAAAACCAGATATGTGTCACTGGTACAGCAAGTTCGATGTGGCCCATGCGCTCACGACGAACGCGAGATAGAGTCACCTCAACACCACAGCGGTCACATACGACGCCCTTGTGCTTGATTCTTTTATACTTACCACAAGCACATTCCCAATCACGAGTAGGACCGAAGATACGCTCACAGAAGAGACCGCCTTTTTCAGGTTTGAACGTACGGTAATTAATAGTTTCAGGGTTCTTCACCTCGCCTTTTGACCAACTACGGATCATTTCCGGGTTAGCAACTGTGATGGCAACGTGGTCGAATGACTCAGGCTTTTGATCAACTCCGAATAATTCGCGTAGATTTGTTTCAACACTCATATTTTAAAGTAAATAGTTTTTAGTTTTTAGTAATAGGATGGGCGCCACCGAAGTAACGCCTATTGTTATGTGTTGATTACAGTGTGAGATCGTCGAGTGAGAAATCATCTGATCCGAAATCACCTGAAGTGCTGGAAGAACTCTCTTCCTCATGTCCTCTGCCCGGACGAACATCCAAGCCTAATGACATCATTTCCTTCATGAGAACATTGAAAGATTCTGGAGTACCCGCTTCTAGGTTGTTATCGCCTTTGACGATTGCCTCGTAGATACGTGTGCGTCCTTGAACGTCATCAGACTTCACTGTGAGCATTTCCTGAAGTGTGTAAGCTGCTCCATATGCTTCAAGCGCCCACACTTCCATTTCACCGAATCGCTGACCACCGTACTGAGCTTTACCTCCGAGTGGTTGCTGAGTCACGAGTGAGTACGGTCCAACCGCACGTGCGTGAATCTTGTCAGCCACAAGGTGACCGAGCTTCAGCATGTAGATTTGACCAACCACTACCGGCTGGTGGAATGCTTCACCTGTGCGTCCATCATAGAGGGTAGACTTACCTCCAGTCGAGCCGTCTTTGCCGTCACCGATCCATGTGGATCCGGGCTGCAATGGTTCTTCAGGGCGACGCTCACGGGCTTTACCTGTTCCATCTCCGATCATTGTAACACCGTCGATTTTCTTAGCTTCACTCATGAAGTCCCAGATTTCCTGTTCAGGAATACCATCGAAAATAGGAGTTGCTACATTGAATCCAAGGGCCTTAGCAGCCACACCAAGGTGTGTCTCAAGAACCTGTCCAACGTTCATTCGTGATGGAACACCAAGTGGGTTAAGGCAGATATCAACTGGTGTACCGTCGGAGAGATAAGGCATATCCTCTTCAGGAACAACAATCGCTACAACACCCTTGTTACCGTGACGTCCGGCCATTTTGTCACCTACTGAAAGCTTACGCTTCTTGGCAACATAGACCTTAACTTCTTTGATAACACCTGGATCTACTTCGTCACCAGATTCCATTTGGTCAAGACGACGCTCACGGTCGGTATCAAGCTCAGAGAATCGGCTTTCGAATGATGAAATGATTTCGAGGATCTTGTTACGGATCGGTGAAGGGTCGATTTCGATATGGTCGTGGATCGCTGCGAGCTTACGGAGAAGCGTCTTAGTGATCTTACGGTTAGCAGGAATGATGATTTCACCAGACTGAGCGTTGACCACATCGAGTGGGATCTTCTCTCCTAGAAGGATGTCAGAAAGCTTCTCAGTGAGCTGGTCAGTGAGGCCGTCCTTCTTCTTCTTATAGTCGTCGTTGATCTTCTTCAACTGCTTCTTCATCTCAGCTGAATCCATGTCACCACCCTGACGACGTGCGAGGCCATGTGTGGAGATGCGGATATCCTGAACGATACCAATGGTACCGGAAGGAACGCGGAGTGAAGTGTCTTTCACGTCAGCAGCCTTCTCACCGAAGATTGCGCGTAGGAGACGCTCTTCTGGAGCGAGCTCAGTTTCAGACTTAGGTGTGATCTTACCGACAAGGATGTCGCCAGGACCAACTTCAGCACCGACACGAACGATTCCGTCGTGGTCGAGGTTCTTTAGAGCCTCTTCACCTACGTTAGGAATATCACGTGTGATTTCCTCTGGTCCGAGCTTCGTATCACGTGCTGCGCACTCGTACTCAGAAATGTGGATTGATGTGTAAACGTCTTCTTTAACAACTCGCTCAGAGATTACGATGGCATCCTCAAAGTTGTATCCGTTCCAAGGCATGAATGCCACGAGGACGTTACGGCCGAGAGCTAGCTCACCATTTTCAGTGTTCGGTCCGTCAGCAAGAACTGAACCGATCTTCACCTTGTCGCCACGATTGACGACTGGCTTCTGGTTCATGCATGTTCCAGCGTTTGAGCGCATGAACTTACGGAGCGGGTAGACAAAGACTCCTTTGTCAAAATCAGTAACCACAGATGCGTTGTCGGAGAGGAACTGCTCGTCGCTCACTGGAAGCTCACCGTCTTTAGTGACGATAATAAGCTCAGCAGTAGAAGCGGCAACAACTCCTTCGGACTCAGAAGTAACAACAGCGCGGGAATCCTGCGCAGCCTTTGCTTCAAGACCAGTTCCAACGAATGGTGCTTCTGAGATAAGAAGCGGCACACCTTGACGTTGCATGTTTGAACCCATGAGAGCTCGGTTAGCATCGTCGTGCTCGAGGAATGGGATAAGACCAGCAGCAACAGAGACGAGTTGCTTAGGTGACACGTCCATGTAGTCAATCGTGAGTGGGTCAACTTCGATGAACTCACCACCACTCTCACGAGCCGTCACACGTTCATTGAGGAAGTTACCCGCTGGGTCGATTGGGTTGTTGGCCTGAGCAATGAGGTAGTTTTCTTCTTGATCCGCTGTAACGTACTCGATCTGGTTGGAAACTTTACCATCAGTTACCTTGCGGTATGGAGTCTCAATGAAGCCAAACTCGTTGATACGAGCATAAGTACACATTGAGTTAATAAGACCAATATTAGGTCCCTCCGGAGTCTCGATAGGACAAATACGTCCGTAGTGGGATGGATGAACATCACGAACTTCGAAACCTGCACGGTCACGGTTCAAACCACCGGGACCAAGAGCTGAGAGACGACGCTTGTGTGTGAGCTCGGCCAGTGGGTTAGTCTGGTCCATGAACTGAGATAACTGAGAACGGCCGAAGAAATCACGAACCACAGCAGAGAGCGCCTTAGGGTTAATGAGCTTCTGTGGAGTCATTCCTTCGATGTTGACATCAAAGAGAGTCATGCGCTCTTTTACGAGGCGCTCCGTACGAGCAAGACCTACACGACACTGGTTCGCAAGAAGCTCACCTACTGCACGCACACGACGGGATCCAAGGTGATCGATATCATCAAGGACACCCTCACCTTTGCGAAGCTTGAGAAGGTACTTAGTAGCATTAAGAAAATCCTCCCCAACCATTGTACGAGTACCAGCGGCAACATCGATGCCGAGCTTTTGGTTGATTTTATAGCGACCTACGCGTGTGAGGTCATACTTCTTGTCATCGAAGAAAAGACGCTTCAAGAGAGCCTTAGCATTTGCAGCTGTTGGTGGATCACCTGGTCGAAGCTTCTTGTAAATATCTTTAAGTGCAGACTCTTCATCGTGTGATGGGTCCTTCTTAAGAGACTTGAGAAGAATCTCGTCTTCACGTGAGTCAAGAACGTCAAGCGTCTTCTTGTCGAGAGCCAAAAGCTGGCGAACAACACCGATTGAAAGTGGCTCGTAGCGTTTAGCGACAACAACTTCTCCATCCAGAATGTCGTCGAATGGCACCATTGAGGAAAGTTCCTCTTCGTCCATTTCTTCGGAGAGCTTAATGCTCTTGATTGCGTAGAACTGCTCACAAAGCTCGCGGTTACTTGGGTATCCAAGTGCGCGAAGGAAAGTGGTAGCAAGGAACTTTCTTCTACGACGACGGCGGTCAAGGTAAACGTAGAGAAGATCGTTGGTGTCGAACTGGGTCTCAAGCCATGAACCGCGGTCTGGAATGATGCGGAAACTGAACAACTCCTTACCATTAAGGTGCAGAGATTTCTCGAAGCAGATACCAGGTGAACGGTGAAGCTGCGATACGATTACTCGCTCAGCGCCGTTTATCACAAATGTACCTCGGCGAGTCATCATTGGGAGTTCACCCATGTAGACACGCTCTTTCTTCGTTCCTGTTTCGTCCTTCAACTTGAAGGTAACATAGAGTGCAGCACTGAAGCTCTCTCCGGTTTGAAGCGCCTCGAGGGCCGTGGCCTTCGGGTCTTCTATGTCATATGCATTGAAATCTAGCTCGATTGTTTCATCGTAACTTTTGATTGGGAAAACTTCCTGAAGTACGGCTTGCAGGCCAGTTTCTATGCGCTGCGTAGCAGGTACATCTTTTTGTAGGAAGTCCTCGTAGGACTTAGATTGAACTTCGATAAGGTTTGGTGGTTCAATAACCTCATCGATTGTTCCGAAGTAGCGTCTTTCGGCCATGGTGGAGTACTAGTATTATTTAGGCGGTTAAAACCCGATACCATTTCTGATTCGGGCGAACTTGGATTTAGGATGCTTCTCTGGCTATGATTTGTGGGAAACTTAGTCCCACACATCTTTGGTCAGAGCTCAAACATTAAAATAATTTAAGATCTGAGCTCCGATCAAGGAGGCGCAAAAAGGTGACTCCGTCAAAACGGAGTCACCTTTAAGTGAAAATCTAATTTACTTGATTTCAACTTTTGCACCAGCTTCTTCAAGAGCAGCTTTTGCAGCGTCTGCAGCGTCTTTATCAACACCTTCAACAACAGCAACAGGAGCGCTTTCAACAAGCTTCTTTGCGTCAGCAAGACCGAGGCCAGATGCAACACCGCGAACGGCCTTGATCACTCCAATTTTGCTTGCGCCTGCTTCAACGAGTACAACGTCAAATTCAGTCTTCTCTTCAGCAGCTTCGCCACCACCAGCAGCAGGGCCAGCAGCAACAGCAGCAGCGGCGGAAACGCCCCATGCTTCTTCGAGGTTCTTAACGAGCTCTGCAGCTTCGATTACAGTAAGTTTGCCGAGTTCTTCAGCGATTTTTTCTAGATCAGCCATAATGGTATATTTTGTTAGGTTTCGTCGCGCCCTGAGCATCAGGGGCATTTCAGTTCTCCAGACCGGAGGTCCGACGAGGAACCAAGGTTGGTTATCAAGCCACGTAAGTTACCCTACGCAGCTATCAGTTCAGATTGTTTATTCAGCAGACTCTTCAGCGTCCGCATCAGGATTGAATTTTGCGTTAAGTACACGAGCAATCTGTGTTCCAGGCTCGTTGATAACTCCGAGAAGCATGCTAAGAAGCGCATCGCGTGATGGAAGGCTTGAAAGCGTAGTGAGCTTAGCTGCATCGAGGACGTCACCGTCGAGGATGCCAGCTTTGAACACGTCCGTCTTAGCTGCATCCTTGGCGAATTCCTTAACTGCACGTGCTGCAGCACATACGTCGTTCTCGCCAGTGATGAATGCTGTTTGACCGATAAGATCAGTAGCAAGGTCAGGAAGACCAGCTTTTGTCAAAGCCGCACGCATGTATGTGTTCTTAGCAACGTGGCACTCAGCACCTGAATCACGCAGTTTATCGCGAAGAAGGGAGAACTGAGGCACAGATGTACCAGTGTAGTCTACAACGATCACGAACGGTGATGCGTTCACGCGCTCGTAGAGTTCGTCGATGATGAAAGATTTGTTAGGATTCATTATATGGTTCCTTGGTTAAATTATACAGCTGTTGTGAACACGCTTGATTCAAGCTTCACACCAGGATTCATTGAAGAAGCAACAGTAACAGCCTTGATGAAGTTACCTTTAGCAGATGCTGGCTTACCCTTAATTAGGCTATCTACGAGTGCCTGAGCATTCTCAACGAGCTTGGTTTCGTCGAATGAACCTTTACCGATAGCAGCTGAAACGTTTGCATTTTTATCGATCTTGTAATCGATACGACCAGCTTTCACTGCGTCGATAGCCTTAGCCGTGTCATTTGTTACTGTGCCAGTCTTAGGGTTAGGCATAAGACCACGTGGTCCAAGAACACGAGCGATCTTACGAACTTCAGTCATTGCGTCTGGAGTCGCGATTGCAACATCGAAGTCGGTGAATCCTCCCTGAACTTCCTTGATGAGGTCTTCCATACCAACTTTGTCAGCACCTGCAGCCTCAGCTGCTTTTGCTGCATCACCAGTAGCGAATACTACCACGCGCACCTTCTTACCAGTACCGTGAGGAAGAGAAACTGAACCACGAACCATCTGATCACTCTTACGTGGGTCAACCCCAAGTGCGAATGATAGAGTGACTGTGGAGTCGAACTTAGGAGCTGGAAACTTCTTAAGGAGTGTCACAGCTTCAACGAGGCTGTATGCCTTGGTAGAGTCTACCAATTCTGCAGCTTGATTGTAACGTTTACTACGCTTTGCCATTGTTTTAGTTATTTTTGCAGTACCTTCGAGGCTAATACCTCTCCTGCGATTAATCCACCTATACGATAAATAGGCATAGGCGAGAAAGGGGACTCGCAGAAGGAGCCCCCTTTGTCAAGCACTTACGTGCTAAATTTGTATAATTAGTGGAAAACCACTCTATTGAGGCCTAGTAGCCCTCAACAGTGATTCCCATCTGACGAGCCGTACCAGCAATGATGTTTGCTGCTGCTTCAGGATCGTTTGCATTGAGATCAACCATCTTCTGCTCAACAACAGTCATGAGCTGCGCCTTTGTCAGGTGAGCAACTTTAACTTTGTTTGGCTCACCAGAACCAGAAGCAATACCTGCTGCCTTCTTGATAAGAACGGCTGCTGGCGGCTGCTTGGTGATGAACGTGAATGATGAGTCCTTGTAAACAGTAATAACAACTGGAAGTAGATCCCCTGCTTGCTTTTGAGTAGCAGCATTGAAATCCTTACAGAATGCCATGATGTTCACACCAGCCTGTCCGAGTGCAGGACCTACTGGAGGAGATGGATTTGCTTGTCCAGCATTGATCTGGAGCTTGAGAACTTGTTTAATTTCCTTAGCCATAATTTGCTATAGGTTAGTAGTTAATATTTAATTGCGATGTGATTGGCAGACGAGGACACCCCCGCACTGCGATGCAGGACTTACTCGCCTTGTTCGACCTGCCAAAATTCAAGCTCAACCGGAGTAGAGCGTCCAAAGATTGTGACTGCGACACGAAGCTTTCCGCGCTCCACGTCAATTTCTTCGACAATACCATTCTGACTCTGGAATGGGCCATCATTGACCAAGACAGAATCACCAACCTCAAAGGCAACTGCAGGACGCACACTTTCTTCACGCTCCTTAATCTGAGCCAACATAGCATCAACTTCGCGCTGACGCATTGGGATAGGGCGGGTTTTTGTACCAGCAAAACCGATAACTCCGTCCATCTCCTTAATAAAGTACCACGTATCTTCGACTAACTGATCATCCTCAGTCAGGAGATTCATGTTGATCAAAATGTAGCCTGGATAAAACTTCTTCTTACGCTCAGACTTCTTACCCTTTTTAACCTCGGAGACAACCTCTGTAGGCATGAGGACATCAAAGATTTTGTCACCCATTTCTTCAGCCTCTACTTGACGCAAGATACGATTGCGCACGCGCTGCTCCTGATTGGAGAGAACATGAACTACATACCATTGGTTTTTGGCTGATGGAATTGTTGGCATCGGATTGTTTAGAATGGGTATTTGGAAAACTTCGGAATCTAGCTGACTAGCTAAAACCCTGAATATAAATGTAAACTAGTTAGCCACTTTAGTGATCATAACCAGCGCTTCAGACAAAAGAAGATCAGAAACAGCAACAAAGCCAGCCAGAAGAATGATCGCGATAATTACCACCACAGTGGAATCGACGAGCTCCTTATACTTTTTTAAGCCTTTTGCTTTCGGATCAGAATCCCACGGCCATGTAGCCTTGCGCAATTCAGCTTTTACCTCTTCGAGGAAATTTCTGCTCTTGTTAAACATGCTGTCTTTCTCTTGTTAAGAAAAATCGAAGATGGCAGGGGCGCAGAGACTCGAACTCTGAACCCTCGGTTTTGGAAACCGATACTCTAACCAATTGAGCTACGCCCCTACAAATCTTCGATAGAATAGAGGTGCTACCAAGCTTCCTTAGAAGCACCTCTGAAAATCAAGATAACGAGATTAAACTCGAAATCTTATGGATAAACTAGTCGTGGATTTCAGCTACGCGACCTGCGCCAACTGTACGTCCACCTTCACGAATAGCGAATCGCATACGCAACTCCATCGCAATCTTTGTGATCAACTCAACTTTGATCTGAACGTTATCACCAGGCATTACCATTTCAACACCTTCAGGAAGGGTCATGGCGCCAGTAACATCTGTGGTGCGGAAGTAGAACTGTGGACGATAGTTAGAGAAGAATGGTGTGTGACGGCCACCCTCATCCTTGGAAAGAACATAGATCTCACCAGTGAAATTAGCGTGTGGAGTAACTGAACCAGGCTTAACAACAACCTGACCGCGCTCAACATCTTCTTTCTTAAGTCCACGAACCAAGAGCCCAACGTTCTCACCTGCACGACCTTCGTCAAGAAGCTTTCGGAACATCTCGATATCTGTGATTGTTGTCTCAATAGTATCTTTGATACCAACAATCTCAACTGCATCCATCTTATTGATAACACCACGCTCGATACGACCTGTGAGAACTGTACCACGACCAGAGATTGAGAACACATCTTCAACAGGCATAAGGAACGGTTGATCAACCGGACGCTCTGGCTCAGGAATGTACGAATCAACAGCCTCCATAAGCTTGTGAATATTAGCCTTCTGATCAGCATCACCCTGAAGA
>NZ_JBDOPO010000364.1:0-3893 GCF_039830215.1 Rubritalea sp.
CAACGACATGGTCAAAACACCTATTGGTGGTAAATAGGAATCAGATATTGCTCGACTGCGGTCTTTATCAAGGGCGCCGGCACTACGCATTTGACAGCAAACAAGAATTCCCTGCACTTTGATTCAGCGAGTATCGACATTCTGGAGCTGTCACCTGACACGGAGCGATTTTTGGGGTAAGGATTACGCGCCTTTACCACCCAAGATCTTTGTTAGATAATGTTTATTGATAGTAATATAATGCATATGTAGCTGTGGATGTGAGACTTCTTTTTAGTTGAGCAACAGGCGTCACGAGTATCAGGAAGCCCTTTTGAGCCATTGAATAAAAAAAGGGTTGCAGAGTGGTGCCTTCGGCCATCCTTCCATGTCGGCACAATAGACCAATTTAGATAGTACCAGCGTAACCTTGCATTTAACCGACGGATTCACATTCTAAGTATGGCTAAGGTGATTCTTGAGGTCGAGGGCTAAGATCATGGTGAGGCTAAACGCTTCCTCCTCTCTGGTGATATTGGACATAGAAATGATGGTATTTTAGGTGATCTCGTGGCAGCAAGTATGTCGATCTTGTTGTCAGCTCATTGAAAGCAGCTATAGGCGACGTAACGAGTACTAGGATGCTCAAGCATATAATAAAATTACAGAGGTTTTGCGCCGTGCTCTGGAGAGGAAATGCAAGGATCCTGTAGCATTCTCTGCATTCTTTGCAGTCGAGAGACCGCAGCAAGTGCTTTATGCGCTAAACCAACTTTTGAAGAAGGATGCATTTCAGATGTTCCGGTCTATGTGGATAGTGCCTACGCGGTTAATACAATTAAGGAGTTTAGATCCCAACCGAATGATTCAATCACGAGATCTACAATGTCCTTTTTGAGAAGCTTGACCCATTCGCTCTCGAGGGGGTGACCTTGGCCTGTTCGGCCGCCAGTTCGAAGGAACTCAATTCCTGCTATACATAAACAATCATCATTTTAGCCTCTGGTATGTGTTAGGTAGACCGCATTGTTCAATAGGCTATCTATGAGATAGATAACCCAAATAATACCATGTTGTTTGTCGGCTATTATGCTCAGAGGACACTGGGAAGGTAGATCCGAAAGCTGAAAAAGAGCGCATTTCTGGAGCAAGCACCACGTCAAATCGAAGGTTCAAATCATTGATTCTTTCTCAGACTAGGCCGACCACTCTGGAGTGCGCTCGGCTAGGCACATTGGCCGCGGAGCATGTGGTCGGTTAGGTTTTCACCAAGAGGAACTTTGCGGCCGTTGTCTAGGGTTGTGGGGGATTCCCTGGCCACACACGTTAAGCCGCACTTTACCCCAGATTTGTGCTGGGCCTCAGCAGTTTAGACCCTTTATTTTGTCAATTTGTACGAGAATGAATTGGGGAACTTTAGCGTCCATAATGTTGGAGAGATAATGCAGCCTTACAGGCTGAAATCGGGCTTGCATATAGATTTTTTTTGACTAGGTTACCCGCACAAATTATGGCAACAAAAGAAGTTCAACAACACGGGTTCCAAGCTGAAGTAAAACAGCTCCTAGACATCGTTATCCACTCACTCTATACCGACAGCGAGATCTTCGTCCGCGAGTTGGTCTCTAACGCATCTGACGCTCTCGAAAAAGCGCGTCTAAAGCAACTCACTGAGAACTCAGTGTACCAAGCAGACGCAGAGCTCAAGATCTCTATTACGACGGATGAAGAGAACAACACGCTCACCATCCAAGATTCCGGTATCGGAATGAACCGTGACGAACTCACGGAGAACCTTGGAACTATCGCGCACTCCGGTACCAAAGCATTCCTCGAGCAGCTCAAGGAAAAGGGCGACGGCAATGCTGACGTCATAGGTCAGTTTGGTGTTGGTTTCTACTCTGCATTCATGGCGGCTGATGAAGTGGAAGTTTCCACGCACTCTTGGGACCCAGAGGCTGAGAACCTCAAGTGGACATCTGATGGATCCACTGGCTACAGTATAGAGGAAGTCGACGAGCAAGCGCGCGGTTGTAAAATGGTGATGAAGCTCAAAGAAGGTAAAGAGGAATTTGCGAAAGCGGATCGCGTGAAGGAGATCCTTGAGAAGTATTCTAACTTCGTGACTTTCCCGATCGAACTCAACGGCGAGCGGGTCAACAAGGTAGAAGCTCTCTGGCTGAAATCTAAGAGCGAAGTTTCTACTGAAGAATACAACGAGTTTTACAAGTTCATCGGTCACGCTTACGACGAGCCGAAGTACACTATGCACTTCAGCGCGGATGCGCCACTCGCAATCAATGCGCTTCTTTTCGTACCAGGTGAGAACCAAGAGCAATTTGGAATGGGCCAGATGGAAGCGGGCGTGTCTCTCTACTGCCGCAAGGTCCTCATCGACGCGAAGCCTCAGAAGTTACTTCCTGAGTGGTTGCGCTTCCTCCGCGGTGTGATCGACTCAGCTGACCTCCCGCTTAACATCTCACGTGAGACAATGCAGGACTCAGCGCTTATACAGAAGCTTAACAAGCTCATCACAAAGCGCTTCCTCAAATTCCTGGCTGGTGAAGCGAAGAAGGACGAAGAGAAGTACCTCGAGTTCTATGGTAAGTTTAGCCGATTCCTCAAAGAAGGAATCGCAACGAGCTTCGAGCATCAAGAGCAACTCGCTGGCTTGATCCGCTTCGAGTCAACCTCCACTGAAGATGGCAAGCAGACAAGCTTCGCTGAGTACATCGAGCGTGCATCAGACGACCAAGAAGTGATCTATTTCCTCACCGGTGCATCCCGTGATATCCTCACAAAGGGACCGTACCTCGAAGCATTCAAGGCACGTGGAATCGAAGTGGCTCTCTTCACTGATCAAGTCGACCAGTACGTGCTCGACTCCATGCCTGAGTTCAAAGGCAAAAAGCTCGTCCCAGCTGACCGTGCAGACATCGAGCTCGATGATCTCGAGTCAGAAGGTGAAGCTCTCGACCCTAGCTCGCTAACAGCTCTCACAGGCTGGATGCAGGACACACTCGGTGAGCGTGTGGAGAAGGTAGAAGCTGGCAAGCGCCTCGTGGACAGCCCGATCGCAGCACTAGCACCAAAGGAGGCGCCAAACGCACAGATGATGGCTATGATGAAAGCAATGGGCCAAGAAGTTCCGACTCCAAAGGTAACTCTAGAAATCAACCCACGCTCTGAGGTCATCAAGAACCTGTCTAGCCTTCAGGCTAAGGACGATGACCTCGCTGGCTTAGTGGCTCAGCAGCTCACAGACAACGCTCTCCTCGCTGCCGGTCTTCTCGAGAATCCACAGGAAATGGTTTCTCGCATGAACGACTTGCTCGCTCGTGTAGCTAAGTAGCTAGTGCGGCTAATATAATTCAACGCGGCCATTGCTCACACAGAGCGGTGGCCGCTTTTTTTGTACTCGGCTAATCGATACAACAAGGGGAGTGGTTAGGTTCCATGTCAAAACCTAATAGATAGGATTTCGGCTTTGCTGAATTTATGAACCGATTCGATGGATTTTTGATCGGGAGAAACACCTTTGAAAAGGTGCTAAGGTCCGTGAATAGGCATATACCAAAACAGTCTTCATATTTAGTCGAACCCTTGATATTTAAATATTTATATGATTCTGTGGCGTTGTTTCCTATCACTCACAGTAGAAATAATTTGAGTGTTGAATCTACCGGATACAACAATGCTTTAGCGTTCTCTCGGGCAGACTAATGAGTGCTGAATCATGGCGACACTAGAATAAATGAAAGAAGCTGGCAGTTCAGTAGGGGCTATGGAATGATCATGTAGTTTTATCTTTATTATGTTTCAATCCGCGCACCCGTAAAGGGTGCGATAGCTCTGCAAACTAGCTTTGCGGAGGAGGTGGGGTTTCAATCCGCGCACCCGTAAAGGGTGCGATG
>NZ_JBDOPO010000130.1:0-17304 GCF_039830215.1 Rubritalea sp.
ACGGTTGCGGCGTTTCGCATCGACACCCTGCCTGTCAGTAAAAAGCAATTCCTCGCATTCGTCACAACAAACCCGAAATGGCAACGCTCAAACGTTTCTCCAATATTCGCAGACAAAACGTACCTGCAAGATTGGAAATCCGACAAGAATCCTGGCTCCGCTATAGAATCACCAGTCACCAATATTTCTTGGTTTGCAGCACGCGCATACGCCGCTCATGTAGGTAAGCGATTACCCACAGTGGACGAATGGGAATTCATCGCCAGAGCTGACGCCACAAAAGCCAACGCCACAGCTGAGGACTCATACACTCAGACCATTCTCGAATGGTACGCAGCCCCCAATAAATCGCCTTTACCGCAGGCTAACACCTTCCCAAAAAACTTCTACGGAGTGCAAGCCCTGCACGGCCTAATCTGGGAGTGGAATGAAGACTTTAACAACTCGATGGTCACTGGTGAGTCCCGTGGTGACACCGGCATCGAACGCAATTTATTCTGCGCTGGTGGTGCAGTCAGCTCTACAGATGTTCGAAACTATGCTGCCTTCATGCGCTACGCCTTTCGTTCCAGCCTGAAAGGAAACTTTAGCACACTAAACCTAGGATTCCGTTGCGCCACATCTCCCACGACTCCTTCAACTACTAACGACTCAAAACCATGAAACTCAAATTTCTCATCACCCTCATAGCGTGCAGCCTCAACGCTCACGCTGAGTCACCGGACAAAGCTGCAACCCTAGCTATAGCTGAAAAAAAAGTGGCTTTATGCTGCGCTGACAAACCTAAGCTAGGGGCCGCGGAAGTATCCGATTTATCCATCTACCAAATCAATTCTAGCTCGAAAAACCACGACGGAGAATCAGTGCAATTAGTCTCCCTCAGCGGGAAAATCCAGGTAGTCACCATGGGTTACAGCAAGTGCGCCTATGCTTGCCCAAGATTGATGGCCGACATGAAAGCCGTACAACTCGGGCTACCAGAAGAACTCAGAAAAAAAATTGGTTTCAACTTCTTCTCCGTCGACCCAACAGACACCCCCGAAAGCTTAAAATCATTTGGCAATAGCCATAAGGTCAATTTCGACCACTGGAACTTTTACAGCTCCACCCCAACCACGATCCAGGAGCTAGCAGTGGTTCTTGGAACCAAGTACCGTCGGATCAACGACAAAGACTTTGCCCATTCTAATCTGCTCACCGTCTTGAATGAAAAAGGCGAGATAATCTTCCGCCAAGAAGGGCTATCTGGACCAGCAGAACCAGTCATCAAAGCCATCGTCGAGGCTTCCAAATAAAGAGAGCCCCTCGCGACACTTCAGCAAAGAGACTTCCAGCAAAACTCTGTAAGATAAGTTGCATAAAAAAGCCGGACTCCAACAAATTGGAACCCGGCTTTTTAAATGGGTATCGCTCTATTGGCTAAAGCCGCCAAGTGCACCTTGGCCTTCACCCTGAAGTCGACGATTCCACGGAATAGCGCTGTGCTCACTCTGTGGTCCTAAATCTTTTTCCGGTGGCTCGGGAAGGCTTCCACACGAGACACTCAAAACGCTGACCACGACGGCCAGTCCAGCTGTAATCCATTTCACTGCTTTCATTGGCCGCATACTAGACCTCGTTGAGCCCCCCGCAAGTGAAATTTCATGAATCCGAGAGTTCACAACTGGAGGCTATTTGCTCCTTGGCTACGGGGAAGCCGCACTCAGTTCTACAATTATAGCCCTTCCCCCATCCACTCGCCAACGGACTTCGCAGGCATCAATGCTACAGCCATAGATTCGGCTGGAATCCTCTTGATACGCTGGACGTGGGTCGAGAGCTATCGTCGATTCAATCAATCCAACCCGCTCTGGATCAAGCGAACATTCACATTCCCAAACAACTGATATGCGCTCTGGCTCTCCTGTCACAAAGCCACTTCGCGCATCTTCCACAGAATCACAAAATTTCACATACGGTTTCACGTCTAGAATCGGCGTGCCATTCACCAGATCCACACCTCGCACCTCCAGCACTGGACCGTCGGGATGAGAGCGATCAACTCTCACTAATTCAACCACTGATAGCCCAATCCCATTAGGTCTATACGGAGCTCGCGTAGCAAACACACCTTTTCGCTCATTGCCCCCTAGCCGCGGAGGACGCACCGTCCCCCGTCCCTTTTTCGCTGGTGCTTGATGGAATTGGAAAATCAGCCACAAATGGCTAAAATCCTCTATCCCCCTCAAAAAATCTTCCCCACGGAATGCTGCATCGAAAATGACACGCCCCCACGCCTGAGGAACTAAACCCGGCTGCCTTGGAACACCAAATTTTTCAGCATAACACGTTTCCACCACCCCAATTGGTTCCATCTGCAGACTCATATAACGCATGCTTGGTAATCTCCCTCTTGCTGGCAACTGAAAACTCTCTCTATCGAGCTTCCCAGCATTGACCACACACCAATACATCTCTAGTTTGAAGCCACATGCGAATCGCTGCTCTATTTCTAGCCACTCTCATTCTGACACCTTTGGTATCAGCAGCACCTGCAACCCCGGTGCCTCCCCCAGAAATGGAAGCTATCACTCCCTACCAACAAGGAGTTCAGGCGCTAAGCGACCACCTCCCCGATCTTGCTGTCACTCGATTTGAAGAAGCATATAAAATACCGAACCTTACTTCGGAGCAAAACCGCAAAATCCTTTATAGTCTGACCGAGGCTCA
Source organism: Rubritalea sp. (assembly GCF_039830215.1). Classification (NCBI taxonomy): domain Bacteria; kingdom Pseudomonadati; phylum Verrucomicrobiota; class Verrucomicrobiia; order Verrucomicrobiales; family Rubritaleaceae; genus Rubritalea; species Rubritalea sp. The sequence goes on from NZ_JBDOPO010000130.1 coordinate 2,710, forward strand.
AGTCCGAGCAAATCAGCCAGGCAAAGCTCTAGTCACTCTCAACAGTAAATTCTTTAATGATCACCCAGAGAAAGATTTCTGGATAGCACAAGCTCTTGCCGCACAAGGAAAGTACCTCGAAGCTATCGAGCACTTTAAAAAGTTAGACCCACAATCTAGCTACACCGATGAAGCCACCCTCAGCCTCGCATCCCTTCAGCTAGCGCTCGGTTTCCACGATGAAGCCATCACAAACTACCTTAAGTCAGCCCAGTCTAAAGATGTCTCCACCAGACTCAAAGCCACGACCACACTTGCTGAAATATACCTCGAAAACGGCGACTTAAAAAAAGCCTCCACCACGATTTCAAGCATCTCAGGATCCAGTAAAACAGACATACTTAAGACTGTACTAGAAGCGCAACTGGCTCTCACCAGCAAGAACTACACAGTCGCGATCGAGAAATTTTTGAGCTTCTTCGAGGGTGAAAAAAAACTCCACCCGAGGCTCTATCAAGTAGCTTTGATTGGTCTCGCCGATGCACGTCAGGCTGCTGGCCAGACCCAGGAAGCTGTGCTCGGCCTGACTGAATTCGTCAACAACCATCAAGATTCCCCCATCTTGCTTCCAGTTTTCGAACGGCTCAGCGCATGGGCTAGTGCCCCAATGCTACCAGCAGACCCATTCTATATCCAACTCAGAAAATGGGCTGAACGCGACCTTGAGTCAGCCCCAGACTTTGGGCTCCCCCTCGGTGCCGACTTTATTGTTAGCCCACTCCCACCAGCGATAGCGCTCAATACAACTACCCCCTATTTACGAGCCATTGCGCATTACTACTATGCTCTCCACACAGCCAAGTTAGATATCGCGGGTTCACGAAGTAAAGCACAGTTCGAGCTCTCAGCCTTCCGCGTGGCTTACCCACAGCACGCTCTTTTCGGCTCCTCAATTTTTGAAAGTTCAAAGATTCAGCTTAAACAAAAAAAGCGCCTCGACGCTCTCCGCACCTTACAAACTCTAGCCGACCTAGCTAAGGCCAAAGAAATAACTCTATCCTCCGAGGCCCAAGCTCAAGCTGGCTTCATCGCCGGCATGCTCAGCGTAGAACAAGACAGCTATACCGACGCACTCAAGGCCTTTGAAATAGCCGCGCGCTCAAACAACGCCCACATCGCTCGAGCGGCCACAATAAACTTGGGGCTCGCAGCCTTAAGAGGTGCGGACCTAATCGCCTTTGACTCCCAACAAAAGAAGATCACCGACAAAGAACTGGCAACTCAACTCAGCATTGAACGTGCCCTCTGGCTAGCCCACCAAAAACACCCTGAAGCTCGACAAGCGCTCAATACCTTTCTTTCTGAGAACCCTCAAAACCCGCGAACCGTCGACGCACGCATTGCATTAGCGTCTATCTGCGCCACTCAGCCACCACTCGATTCATTAATGAGCAAAGCCCTCATCGATAGTGTTGATAGCTCCAAACTCAGTGAATCACAGTTCACCGACTTCACACGCACCAGCTACCTCCTAGCGGAACTCCAACAAGATTGGCCTGCCGCGATAATAGTGCTCGATTATTACTCAAAAAAATACCCAGAAAGCTTGAGCATTTCAGAATTTGAAATGCGCAAAGCCCTAGCGCTCTACCGAAATGGCGAGCACAATAAATCGCGCCAATTGTTAGGGAAACTAGCGCTCGAGAATCCCGACAGTCCTCTCATTTCCTTTTGCCACTACTACGCAGGAATGGCAGCCAGACTAGAAGGCACACCTCAAGCCCTCAAAGAAAGCGTGAACCTTTTTGAAAAAGTAATCAAACTCAAAGGTGCTCTAGCGCTTGAAGCGCGTATCCAACAAGCCCGCGTGCTACTCGACATCAACCGTGCCGAAGAAGCTAAAATATCTCTCTACACTGTCTATAAAACGAAATCCAGCTCGGCCCAGCAACGTGAAATTGGAATCCTCTTAGCCACAGCTCTTCACACCCAAGGTAGCGAAGATCCAGGCCAATACGCGAAAGCTATCGCTGTATACGACCAACTACTCACAAACAAGAGCCTACCCCTAGCCTGGAGTAACCAGATCCATTACATGAAAGGGCAAACGCTCGAAAGCATGAAGGAAGAAAAGCTGGCACTCGACTCCTATTACCAAGTCATCAACAAAGAGAACATCGACCCCAATGCTCCTGCGATTCAACAAGAATGGAAATGGTTCTATCAATGCAGCTTCAAAGCTATCGCATTGTTAGAAAAAAGCCATGACTACAGAGCAGCCGTCTCGATCGCTAGAAAAGTAGCTTCCTACGGTGGCCCCGAGTCTGAAGCCTACCAAAAGCGTGCCCGTGCTCTAGAAATGCAACACATGATCTGGGAGGAATGAGCCATTCGGGCTGTCAATGGTCATGGGGCAAAAGGCAATGGGCCTCATGCAGATGAGGCCTAGACGCGGTATATTAAGCTCCCTCCCCACACGACATAGCTGAAAACAACCCACTCAATACTCAGCACACTTTATCCTTTCCCCTTTATTCATTTCCCTTACTAAGAAACACATGAACAGCAGAGACAGATTCCTTACCGCCGCAAACTGCGGAAAACTCGACCGCCCACCCGTATGGATCATGCGCCAGGCTGGACGCTACCTTCCAGAGTACCGTAAACTGAAGGAGTCCTATTCATTCACTGAGATGGTCAAATCACCAGAATTGGCAACTGAGGTCACTATGCAGCCGCTGCGTCGCTACGACTTAGACGCAGCCATTCTCTTCTCTGACATCCTGGTAATTCCTGAAGCGATGGGCCAGCCATACCACTTCCGAGATGGCGGAGGTATCGGCATGGACTACGTGCTCGAAACCGAAGCTCAGATCGATGCTCTAGATGAGACCGGTACAGCTGAAAAACTCATCTACATGGGCAACGCCCTGAAATCTATCCGCAATGAAATCGGCATGGACAAGGCTCTCCTCGGCTTTGGAGGTTCACCATGGACGCTAGCAGCCTACATGACTGAAGGCGGCTCTTTGAAAAATTGCTCACGCCTCAAGCACATGTTCTACGAGGACAGAGCTCTGTTTGAAAAACTAATGGAAAAGATATCTACCGCTCTGATCGATCTCTTCCTCATGCAGATTGCACACGGCGCAGACGCACTACAAATGTTCGACTCCGCTGGAGCTTGGTGCTCAGCCTGTGACTACGAAGAAATGTCAGTCAAATGGATGCGCCGCGTGATCGCAGCCCTGCCAGCAGATTTCCCAGTCATCATCTACGCCAAAGGAATGGCCCACCACTCTAGCTCCCTCATTGGAGCTGGCGCAAAGTGCCTTAGTGTCGACTGGACTGTCGATCTCCCAACCTTCCATTCAGCTCTCCCGAAAGGCATCGCTGTCCAAGGAAACTTTGACCCAACAATTCTCGACGGAACAGCCGAGCGCACCGTGATTGAAGCCACTCGTTTACTTGACTCCATGAAGGGCCGCAATGGTCACATCTTCAACCTAGGTCATGGCATCCTCCCATCAGCAAAGCCTGAAAATGTCGCCGCACTTGTTGAGACCATCACCAAATACCGTTAGTCCGTTGTGAGCGAAGAAGAATACCCTTACGCCACACTTGAGAATGATGGCTACGAGATCGAAGCTATCGAACTCGACAAATGGAAGGATGAAGGGTTTCTCAAGGAGCCCATCCCCAACGACGAAGAACGTTTCGCAGTACAAGAAGGTGACATCGTCAAACTCATCTTCCACTACGCCAAACAGTTCAAAGGAAACCCCCATCCAGTCGAACACATGTGGGTAGTCATCACTAGCGCAGACAAAGGCTACCTAACAGGTTTTCTTGATAATGAGCCAAACTACACAAAGCTCCTCACACCTGGCCAAGAACTCACCTTCCACCCAGAACACATCATCGAAATCTGGCGCGGCGAGTAAGCCAATACACTCTGAGCTGGGCCTCGACGCAGCTCAGAGGCCAGTTCAGTCTTCCGCACAGGCAAACGCGCTTTATTCACCAGGGAAGACAATAGCTGAACCATTCTGCCTCTAAATTGCTACACAGGCAACCTACAGACGAAAAGGTGGCTACTAGCCCTTGGCATCAGGAGCTGCCTTCATATTCTTGTAGGCTAGATTAAGCACTAGTAGGTTCACCGCAATGACGAACCAGTTCCCTACGTGGAAAACAACCTGCAGAGGGTTCTGCCAGTGAGGCATCGCTAAGCCCAGCAGAATCGCCCCTAGAAAAAGCAAGACCGCGGCACTAATAGCCGCGATCATTAGGAGAATGGGATAGCGTTTAGCTTTACCTCCTTGGTACCCTTTGCTGGCTGCGAGACGGGCAAATGTATGCGCCGCCACAAAACCTACGAAAAGGAGAGCTAGAAGATAAAGGTACGCCTGGCCCATAGCGTGATCTACTCAGACTTTCCGTCTTCTTTTTTAGATGCCTTGCCGGCAACAGGCTTGGCAGCTTCAATCTTCTTAGCTGTTGCCGATTTTTTAGGAGCGGCAGAATGATCAGAACTGAAGACGTGACCGTTGCTAAGAAGAACGACATAGCCCTCGTTGATCATCCAGTGAAGATCATGGAACCATTCCTTCTTATCTTCCTCTGTGATACCTTCAGGAAAGACAGCTTTCCAAAGAGAATCCACACCACCACCTGGGTTACCTAGAATCCAAGCCAACAAGATAGCTGGGCGCTCAGCTAGTTTCACATCCACAGCAATAGCGTGCGGTCTAGATGGTCCACAATGGAGTTTTCCCTGCCACTTAAACACAGCCAAATGGCGGCCAGAAAGCTGGCGGCAAAGGAATGGTGCTAGTTTACCAGGATAACGACGCTGATCAGCAATTGTCTCCTTCAGCAGAGTCAACAGACCTGGAGAAAGAAGCTTCCCAGGAATCTGAGAATCAACATCGGCGCGATGAGTTGCACGGAAAGTCTCTGCGAAAAGGTGCGCTTCAAAATGAGCCAACATTGCCTTTTCGTCTTCGAGAACTACCTCTGGGTCGCTAACTAGGCGGTACTGAGTCTTCTTCTTCATTGTCTCTAACCATGCATTCACAGCTTCCTCACCACTTTCGGTCACCACGCGTGACTTGTAGCGCTCTAGGGTCATGTTCGAGAACTCAGCTTGATGGAGATCAATGATGTTCTGATTGTAGGCATGGTAATTCGGTGGGCCGAAAAGAGCTCCACTAAATCCGCATTTTGCGATTGTCTGAAAACTTCCTTTGGGAGCTTCAACTTCCACTTGCTCAGCAGCATAAAGTTCCTTAAGGCCCTCGGCTGTGCGGAAGTGTGCAAGACACTCAGCTTTGGTCAAAAATACTGCCCCATCGAAACTTGATTGGAGTAACTCTGGACCAGCTTCTTCCTTGCGGAAAATTACTTTGTAGCGATCGCGTGAAGCCAAGATCATACGCGCTAGTTCAAACACTGAATAAGTGCGACCTGCTGCGGTGATCTCCTTTGAAAGATTATCGATACCTTCTTCGATTGGCATAATGTCAGCTGCAACACCCGCTGAAGCAGCTACTGGTCGAGGCCTTTGATGGCGGCGGCGTTCTCCACCGTCACGTCCGTTAGAAAACTTGCGTTCCTCTCGTTCACCACGTTGTGGGCGGCCACCTTCACGGCGCTTGCCTTTGTTACCATCACGACGGCGCTCATCACGCCCCCCGCGATCGGCATACTTCTTGCGTGGTTTATTCTCACCCTGGCGAGCCCAGGAAGGCCCAAAATCCAATGCGCTTAGGTCCACTGCTTTATTTTCTTCAGGTTTCTCGTTCATCTGACGCGGCGATGCTGGCAGATTTTTTTCAGAAAACAACCCCATCTTTTGGGGGAATACACCGTATTTCTAGAGAAATGGGAGGTTGGAGTTTGACTAATGAGAAAACCGTAACTTATTCACCCCCATGCGATCTCAATTGTGCACATTAACTAGTGGGCACGCAGAAAATCTATCGTCCGCTGTGTCGCACCTTGGTGTAGGTTCAATACCTGTTTTGCGTCGACTAGTTGCTCTGGATTTTTAAAGAGTTTGCCTAAGGAGGAAACTATAGCAGCCCTAAGTTCTGAAGCTCCTGCGAGCTTTTCTATACCTTTGACTTCACAAAGCATCGAAACCAGTGGCTCAAAGTTGCCCATATTAGGTCCAGTGATTACCGGCACACCTGCAGCGATCGCCTCGGTGGGATTCTGCCCACCTTCCCCCAGAAAACTCTTCCCAACAATTGCCACATCTGCGAGAGCTGTCCAGTCGCGCATCTCCCCCGTACTATCGATGACAAAACAAGTATTTTTAGCGCCTTCAGCCGGCTTAAACTGACTGCGCAAAACAACTTCATAGCCGAGTTTTTGTAGATCAGCCTGCACTTCATCCCTCCTCTCAGCGTGTCGAGGTATCACAACGCAAAGCGCACCAAGCCCGAGCATAGCCTCAGCAATCAGGGCCTCTTCACCAGCATGCGTGCTCAAAGCCATCACAACCTTTCTATCCCCACCAAGCTCAGCTAACATGGACTGGAATGTATCCCGATGCTTCGGAGCTGAGGCTCCTGCTTGGTCGAATTTGATACTCCCGGTCACCTCTAACGACTCAGCGGGAACTCCAATATTATACCAACGTTTCTTATCAGCGACCTCAGGCACCGCCACTTTAGAAAATAACCCAAAGATAGGCTGCACCAATGATTGGAGTTTGAGATAGCGTCGTTCAGAGCGAGCAGACAATCTCGCATTACCCACAGTGATCGGAATACTCCGCTTATTCGCCATCGCCAACAGATTTGGCCAAACCTCAGATTCAATCAAAACGATCTGCTTTGGTTCAAAACGCTTGAGCATCCTCCCTACAACAAAAGGTAAATCTACGGGACTATAAACGACGCGTACTGAATCAGGCGCCTGCTTCATAGCCACCGCATGTCCAGTTGCAGTTGTCGGCGCTAACACAATTTTATCCTCGGGGAACTTTCCCTGCCAAGCCGCAATCAACTTAAGAGCGATCAGCACCTCGCCCACACTCACGGCATGAATGTACACCACACCACTCGGCTCAAAATCTAACTCACGGTTATAAATACCTGCTCGCTCTAACAAACCAGACCCAAAGCCTCCACGCTTTAGCATTTTCACCACCCAAGGCCCCACTCCAATCAGCAAGACCAATGGCAACAAAATGTTGTACACCACACGGATCCAGAACAATCCATTTCCTCGTCTTTGCTCCATCTATTTAGCCTTTCTTAGAAACAGGATAGCGCAACCACCATAGCGTCTTTGATCAACTAACTCCCATGAGGTTGGAATGTTTGGTTTATGCCTAGCATCGACCTCCACAATCAATAATCCATCATCAGACAAAATATTTAGACCATTATCCTCCGCCAACAACTCGCTGGCAAAGTCACGGTCGCCCGGCACCTTAAAATAAGGAGGGTCAGCAAAAATAAGGTCGTAGCCCCCTCTCGCACGCTTCAGGAAACTCAACACATCAGCATTGACCACCGAACCGCCCTTGAGATTCAGCGTTGTCAGATTTTTTTCAATCACCGCTGTGCACGCCCGGTTCATATCCACGAACTCACAGTTCCCAGCCCCTCGGCTCAGAGCCTCCAAGCCTAATGAGCCAGCTCCAGCGAAAAGGTCGAGCACCTTCGCGCCATCTACATACGACTGAATTATAGAAAAGAGTGCTTCACGGGTTCGATCAGTCGTCGGACGCACCACCGCATTGGGTACTTTTATTTCTCTTCGCTTCGCACTTCCCGCAATGATTCGCATGCCAGACTGGTAACAGAGCCAAGAGCCAATGAAAAAGCAAAAAGATCGCCGATGTGACACACACACGAACGCCTACCGAGACACCATTGGATTCACCTAATTCAAGCCCCCCTAGAAACTAGGCATTTTTTGCTCAGATTTCTCAAAATGACACGAAAACACACAGCTATCAAAACTCCTCAAGAGCCCCCTTCAGGGGCCCTTAGAAGTCCCTAAACAACGCTCAACAAGCCAGTTACAAATCATCCTAACAAACCGAGAAAACGCTGCAGCTTGTCCCTAACAATCAAATTCGCATATATTGCACAACTTTTGAACAATATCGGCCGAGTGAATCCATCCCGATTTTGCCACATTCCCCGCTCTCAACTCACGCATACCTGACCATGCCAGTCCTCTATCTCACCATATTTATCTCCCTCTTATTGGCGGGGATCTTTGTGGTGTGCTTTACGGCTGAAGCTTGGCGTAGACAAGGAAGCAGTACTGACAGATCCGCGCTGCTTCCTTTATTAGAGGATGATGAGTTTGAGCCTACTACCAAAGACAACACAAAATCAGATTCCAAATGAATCGAACCACCATTACATACAACGACAAGTGCGTTCGCTATTTCCTCTGGGCCTCCATTATTTGGGCGCTCGTGGCAATGCTCGCAGGGGTTCTAGCAGCCCTCCAGATGAATATCTCTATGGAGGTTATTCGTGAGTCCACAGTCCTTCGTCCCATCGTCGAATTCCTCTCCGGTGGAACTCTCGAGACTGAAGGCATCCCCTACATCACCTTCGGTCGACTTCGTCCAGTGCACACCAACGCCGCGATCTTCGCTTTTGTTGGAAACATGATGTTCGCCGGTATCTACTACTCTACCCAGCGTCTTTGTCGCTGTCGTGTGGCGTCAGATAAACTCACTTGGACACACTTCTGGCTTTGGCAGCTCATCATCGTAGCTGCAGCTGTGACCCTCCCACTCGGCCTCACTCAAGGTAAAGAGTACGCTGAGCTCATTTGGCCGATCGATTTGTTAGTAGCAGTCACTTGGCTCATCTTTGGTTACAACTTCTTCTGGACCCTAATCAGACGTAACGAGAAATCACTCTACGTTTCACTCTGGTTCTACATCGCCACTATCATCACGATCACCATGTTGTATGTGGTGAACAACCTGCAAATTCCAACTTCATGGACGCACTCCTACCCGATCTTTGGCGGAGTACAGGACGCGCTCGTTCAGTGGTGGTATGGACACAATGCGGTGGCATTCTTCCTCACGACTCCGATTCTTGGAATCATGTATTACTTCCTGCCTAAAGCAGTGAATCGTCCGGTCTATTCGTACCGACTCTCTATCATTCACTTCTGGGCCCTAGTATTCATCTACATCTGGGCTGGCCCTCACCACCTTCTCAACACAGCTTTGCCTGAGTGGTTGCAGATTCTTGGAATGCTCTTCTCAGTCATTCTTTGGGCTCCATCATGGGGTGGAATGCTCAACGGCCTCCTCACCCTCCGTGGTGCTTGGAACAAGCTTCAGACTGACCCAGTGATCAAATTCTTCGCAGCAGCCCTCACCTTCTACGGTATGGCGACATTCGAAGGACCACTACTCTCAGTGAAATCGGTCAACGCCCTTTCCCACTACACCGACTGGACTATCGGTCACGTGCACTCGGCCACACTCGGCTGGAACGGCTTCATGGCTGCAGGCATGTTCTACTGGCTCGCCCCACGTCTATGGAAGACTCAGCTCTACTCTAAGGCACTCGCCAATGCTCACTTCTGGGTCGGATTCGTAGGAATTCTCCTCTACATCTCCGCACTTTGGATTGCTGGCATCGGCCAGTCACTCGCTCTAAACGAAACAGCTAACGGTTACGTTGTGAACCAGTTCGTTCAGACTCTCGACAACATTCAAAGCATGCTCTTCATGCGTTCAATCGGTGGAGCTCTCTACCTACTTGGCTTCGTTCTTCTCGCCTACAACATCTTCATGACATGTCGACAAGGAAAAGCGGAAGACGCTACTGTTGAAGTTACTCTTCGTGAGCGCGACGATATCGACCGCGTCACTCTCGGAACAATCGTCAAACAAGACCCGTTTGCTGCAGTTCTCGGACTACTCATCGCCCTCGTATTCTGGGTCACTCACCCAGCGAACATCTTTGGTCTTGCAGGTATTATCTTCTTCTCTGTTCTCGCCTTCGTGCGCTTCAAGAAGAATGTCAAAAAGTGGAACGACTGGCATGAAACAATCACCGCCAACTACCTCCCGTTCACCATCGTCACCTTCTTCGCTGCTGCGATTGGTGGTGCGGTTCAGATCATTCCAAACGCACTCACAGCCAAAGCTGAAGTGATCGATGATCGCCTCCAGGTGGTATACACACCACTTGAGCTGGAAGGTCGCGACATCTACATCGCTGAAGGTTGTCACAACTGTCACTCACAGATGATCCGCATGCTCGAGACTGACTACGTACGCTACGGAGATTACTCCCGTCTCGGCGAGTCCATCTACAACTACCCATTCCAGTGGGGTTCCAAGCGTACCGGCCCAGATCTCGCTCGTGAAGGTGGTGGACTGGAAGACGGCAGCGAAGTCATGCGTCAAGGCGCCCGCAGTAACCTCTGGCACTACTCACACTTCATGAACCCTAGAGACATGGATGTGAAATCAAACATGCCATCGTACTCTTCTCTTGTATCATCAGAGACAAACTTCTCTGGTCTACCTGAAAAGATCCGCGTGCAGTCACTCATTGGTGTCCCATTCCCCCCAATGACACCACACGAAATCGAAGGTCACGCTCAAGGACAAGCGATGGAGATTGCGAAGTCGATCGTATCAAACAACCCATCTATTCCATGGGCCACTGACGATATGAGCCGCCAGCAAATCGAGGCAAAGCTCGCCGAAAAGGAGATCATCGCCCTCATCGCCTACATGCAGAAACTCGGAGTCTACGAAGTTCCTGTCGACGAAGACGGCAAGCCTAAAGCTGCTGAACCAGCTCCTTGGGAAAACCCGGACCAAGATAAAGATAAGCAGTAACTCATAAAACCATGATCAAACGCTACATTTTAGAAAACCCTGAGCAGTTAGCTCAGATCACTTTCTCCCTCATCACGATCGGTCTCTTCACCTTCAACATGGTGTACGCCTTCTGCATGAAAAAAGAGAAAGCTCAGCAGATCGCGATGAAAGCGATCGAACTCGATGACTAATCCTCACTCACAGAACTAATGGACAAAGATTCAAAACAAGCTGACGACGGAGTAAAACGCGCCGACTACGCCACTCAAAAAGGTGAAGTCATCCTGCGGAAGCACGAATACGACGGCATCCAAGAATACGACCAAAAGCTTCCGAATTGGTGGCTCGTCGCACTCTGGGCATCGATCGCAGCCTTCCTCATCTACTACACAGTCTACTACACCTTCAACATGGTACCATCCTTCGCGGACTCTATGGATGCCAAAGTTGAAGCAGTGCAGGAAACTCGTAAAAAGGCACTCGCTGAAACATTAGCAAACCTCGATGACAGTACGCTGGTCAACGAGTGGAGCACAGATGCCAAAATCGTGGCTGCTGGAAGCGAGATCTACGCAAGTCAATGTGTCGCCTGTCACGGTGCCGACTACAAAGCAAACGGTGGCATCACTGGCCGAGCTCTCGATGATGGAATTTGGGAACACGGCAGCAAGCCAATGGATGTTTTCAAAATCATCAACGACGGCACACCTGAAGGAAGCCCAGGCCTCAACAACATGAAAATGGAAGCTTGGGGAAAAACCAAGCTTAGTGCCAAGCAGGTGGCTGAAGTCACCGCCTTCCTCATCAGCATCAATCCTAAGGATTTCGCTGAGTACAAGAAGTAAACCACTTCACTGAGGTGCTGGGATCAACGTTACGACCCAGCACCTCCATTTTCTCTCCTTTCAAACAGGAAATTTAAGCCAGTGGCAATAGAACGCAAGACACCGAACTTAGACACGGTCACCACCATCAATGATGACGGATCGAAGTACAACATCCACCCGGCGGACGTCAAAGGCTCGTTCACCACACGCCGCAGACTTACGGCTTGGTTTCTTATTCTAGTCTATATTGCTCTGCCGTGGATTCAGATCAATGGCTATCCAGCCGTCTTCATCAACCTAGATGAACTACGCTTCCACTTTTTTGGGTTCACTCTTTTAACCCAAGATCTCTGGGTCTTTTTCTTCCTCATTTCAGGCCTAGCATTCAGCCTATTCGTCCTTGCTGCACTCGTTGGCCGCGTCTGGTGTGGATGGTTCTGCCCGTACACAGTATTCCTGGAACATTTATACCGCAGGATCGAACGAGTTGTTGACGGTGATGCCACCAAACGCAAAAGACTCGATGCCGCTGCGATGAGTGGCTCAAAAGCTGTCAAGCGCACCATCAAGTGGGGACTCTACGTTCTCGCCTCCTTCACCCTCGCCCACATTTTTCTAGCCTACTTTATCTCCATTCCGCAAGTCTGGCAAAATGTCACATCAAACCCGACTGAGCACTTCTCCCAGTTCCTTTTCATTCTCGCTTTCACTGGCATTTTCACCTTCTGTTTTGGTTGGTTTCGCGAGCAATTCTGCATCATCCTCTGCCCATACGGTCGCCTACAATCGGCGCTTACCGACGACCAGACTATCACCGTCACTTACGACTATAATCGTGGCGAACCGCGCGGTAAAAAACGCAAGTTCTCGATCGAAGAAACGGGCGACTGTATCGATTGCCGACGCTGCGTGAGTGTCTGCCCAACTGGCATCGATATCCGCAACGGAATCCAACTCGAATGCACCGCCTGCTCGGCCTGTGTCGACGCCTGTAATGACATCATGAAAAAGGTGGATCGCCCGACAGGATTGATCCGCTACGACTCCACTGCTGGAATCAAAACGGGTAAACGCAAGATCCTGCGCCCACGCATCTTCCTTTACCTACTCCTTACTGTATGTGGACTAGGGGCGCTCACTGTCACCTTCCTCAACAAGGCCAAGCCATTTTACGGAGAAGTCACACGCATGCCCGGATCCACCTCATTTGTCGCCTCATCTGACGGAGTAAGAAACACCTTCGTCATTGACATATCAAACAAACGCAACCGCGAAGCAACCTTCACGATCAAACTTGCAGATAAAGCAAGCAATCACCTCCAAATAGAAGACCGCACCCTCACTCTGCCCCCTCTGGGTGAAGACTCCTTCACGGTCTCCATACTTTCCCCTATTGAAACCTATAAGGGAGCTCAGGACATCCACTTTATCATCACCGCTGACGATGACACATCGCAGTCACTCCCAGCTAGATTCATGGGCCCCGGTGCCCGACTTTACAAAGAAAGCCAACAGGACAAATGAAAATATCCTCACTCTTCTCCAGCCTTTGGTTCTGGGTCGCCTTGATGCACGTCATCCTGCTCTGCGCATGGTACACTATCATCACTATCGCTAATCGATAAAAAACTGAGTCCTACGTCATGACTGAAATGAGCTCCATCGCCGCGATCAGCGCAGGCTTAGCTACTAGCATCCACTGTGTGGGCATGTGTGGGCCACTTGCATGCTCGGTTACTAGCAAGAGCAAGAACCGTGATCAGGCTCTGTTAGAAACCTCAGCATACCACCTAGGCCGAGTCACTAGCTACACGGTCATCGGCATGCTAGCTGGGCTGATAGGAAAACAGCCATTGAGCTTTTTCTTCGATTCACCTGCGGTCATTCTACCGTGGTTGATGATTCCCTTCCTCGTCCTCACCGCCTTTCCAAACTTAGTTAAAGTCCCACGGCTAAACTTCCTAACTCGCCCCTACTACAAAGCAAAATTTTGGGCGCAGAACAAACCACCAGGAATCGCTGGCGGACTGTTAGGTGTCATTTCCCCCTGCCTCCCCTGCACCCCACTTTACCTAATTTTCGGAGTTTCATTACTCTCAGGCTCAGCCCTCACCGGAGCAAAAATTGCTCTCTGTTTTAGCCTTGGTACAGTCCCACTACTCTGGGCTACCCAGTCGTCCACTCACCTCCTCACTAAGTGGATTCCAGGCCCATGGAAAAACCGACTCCGCAGCACCTTCCTCATCGCAGTCACAGTCATTCTCGTGATTCGCCTACAAGGGACACTACCATTCACTTCAGAAGCACAAGCTGCAGAAAAGACCACGCCAGAAAAGGTTGAAGCAAAGACTGCTGAAGAAACAACCAAAGATCTACCAAGCTGCTGCCACTGAGCCTTAGCTCGTAAATTTCATGGCCCTTTGTAAACATTGTTCCACCCCTGTCGGTACCCCCTCTGAAGAATTTTGCTGTCGTGGATGTGAGAGCGTCTTTCAGCTAATTCACGAAGATGGGCTGGGGTTATTCTACGACCTGAAGGCGGGAGACCCTCTGACACCCTTGCGCGAACGTCCCTTTCAACAAAAAGACTGGAGTTGGTTGTTAGAGTCAGCAGAAGAGCAAAACGACAAGGCCGTCGGCAGCTTCACCCTAGGACTCAGCGGCATGTCGTGCATGGCCTGCGTTTGGCTCGTCGAGACTGTTGCTAAAAAGCAAGAAGGTGTGATCGAAACCTGTGCCGACAACGTACAAGGATCTTTTGAATTCTCCTACCAGGTTGAGACTTGCGACCTCAGCGAGCTTGCGGACACCTTGCACAGGCTAGGCTATGAACTTCTCCCGAAAAAGCTGGGGAAACAAGCAGGCGTCACCGACTCACTGATTGTTAGACTAGGCATTTGTGGCGCATTAGCAATGAACACGATGGCATTCACCCTGCCTCGTTACAAC
>NZ_JBDOPO010000039.1:0-3836 GCF_039830215.1 Rubritalea sp.
ATTTTTTCCGGAACTAGGGTAAAGAGCCAATGAAAAAGTAGAAGCAGAACAAAGACCAAAAAGGGGAGGAAGCTGTCCACGAAAATAAAACCCGCAAGTCAGATAAAACTTAGTGTGAGTTGTATATTTGCAACTCTTTAACCTTTCTTTGACATCACATCTAAGATGTTTCTCCATTATAAATTCTAAGTGCAACTTTCTTTTGGAAAAAAAAACACCATGATCAGCGTCCCAGAGGATGACTCTAACAGTAGTAAAAGTTAACCCAAGAGCGGGGTGTGTACGATAGAAAGCTTTCTTCCTTTGCTATCATCATTAGGCGACTAGTCAGTGAAAAGATAGATAGATGGTGAGCGATAATACTTGTTGATGTTGAGTAGCTACCATCTTGAGAATCTATATCAAGACCTAGGCTATAATTGCGTAAATACTAACAATGGGCTGGGGAGTGAAATAGGAATTTACAGACATAGAGATAAAATAGCTATAGCTAGTGTTAGACTGAGCCCATCTGCGCGCGCTGGCGAAGGATGTGATCAACTAAGATTAGGTAAGACATAGCCTCTACCATTGGAACCGCACGTGGAAGAACGCAGGCGTCGTGACGACCGCGACCTTTGAGTTCAGTATCCTTGTGGTCAGTATCGATTGTAGGCTGTTCAGTCATGATCGTCGCAGTCGGCTTGAAGGCCACGCGGAAAATGATGTTCTCGCCATTTGAAATACCACCTTGGATACCACCGGAGTTGTTTGTCATAGTGCGGACTTTTTCATCCTCCATATAGAAGTGGTCGTTGTGTTCCGCGCCAGTGAGTTGAGTCCCATCAAAACCGGAGCCGATTTCAAATCCCTTTGTTGCCGGGATCGACATCATTGCCTTAGCGAGTTCAGCTTCGAGCTTATCGAAAACTGGAGCTCCAAGACCAGCTGGGCAGTTACGGATAACGCACTCAACCACACCTCCTACAGAGTTGCCTTCTCCACGCACTTCTTTGATCAGATCGACCATTGGCTCCACCATTGATAGATCCCCAGTACGCACTATGTTTGACTCCACGTCGTCGAATTTTACTGTGCTCGGATCGACATTTGCCTGTAGGTGTTTGATAGATTTTACATAAGCGATGACTTCGATGCCCGGGCAAATCGAATCGATCACTTTTTTAGCCACTGCAGCAGCAGCCACACGACCAATTGTCTCGCGAGCAGATGCGCGACCACCACCATGCCATGCACGGATTCCGTACTTAGCATCGTACGTATAGTCAGCGTGAGAAGGTCGGTACTTGTCCTTCATCTCTGTGTAGGAAGAAGGGCGTTGGTCTTGATTGCGCACAAGGATGCCAATAGGCGAGCCGAGAGTCTTGCCCTCGAACACGCCTGATAGAATCTCGCAGACATCGCCTTCTTTACGTGGAGTCACGATATCCGACTGGCCTGGACGGCGACGATCGAGTTCTTTTTGAATGTCTTCCTGAGTGATTTCAAGAAGTGGTGGGCAGCCATCGATGTTGACGCCTACTCCGACGCCATGAGACTCACCCCATGTAGAAATTTTAAAGATTTGGCCAAGTGTGCTGGACATGGCCATCTAGTAAATGGATTTACCCAGAACTGCAAGTGTAGAAGAGGGTTCGCTTCTGTCATTGGTCAATAGTTGCGGGTCAATGGTTCCAGCAAAGCGATAAATTCGATTCAGTTTTACTGATAACTACCGCCTAAAAATCCACCAACTCCATAAACAACAAGGTAATTCCTCAAGGACATATGCACCGATTCTCCTCAACATCAGCCCCAACACCGCGACTCACCGTAACCCTAAGGTTCTTCAGAACTAACGGGGCGACCCACCTAGCGAGGGCAATGCCCTAAGTCCAGCGTTACACCAAAGTAAAAGGCTAAAAGGTCGACCTATACCCAGTGGTATAATGCGACGATTTACGATCCGAACCACACCATCTAAAGCTCATACGCGTCTTCATAGCGAAGCCTAGAACAACGCCTAGAAGAAATTGTGGTTGAGTACAAAAAGAGCCCAGAGTGCTATCACCCTGAGCTCTTTAACCAAGAACTATTAATTCCTAATTGTTCATTATTAATTCTAGCGAAGCTAGATTGCAGCCATGTTGGACATAGACTCACGGAGGATTTCTCCGATCTCTTCAACCTCGTGGTTACGGATGTTGAAGTTCACGTCTACGAGTAGACGGTTGTCTACAGCTGTGTCAGTTGTGCTGAGACCTTTGCCGATCACGTCTGTGTCGATTTCTTCGATGAAGTCCTTAAGGAGGGGAACTGCAGCGTGTGAGAAGAGGTAGCAACCGTACTCAGCTGTGTCAGAAATGATGCGGTTCATTTCAAAGAGCTTCTTACGTGCGATTGTGTTTGCGATGAGTGGTGTCTCGTGGAGTGACTCGTAGTATGCTGACTCAGCTTGGATGCCAGAATCAACCATTGCTTCGAATGCGAGCTCTACGCCAGCCTTCACCATAGCCACCATTACGATGCCCTTGTCGAAGAACTCTTGCTCAGAAATCTCACCAGATGGTGTGGACTTTTCAAATGCAGTCTCACCAGTTTCCTTACGCCACGTGAGGAGATTCACATCGTCGTTAGCCCAGTCAGCCATCATTGTAGATGAGAACTCACCAGAGATGATGTCATCCATGTGCTTGTAGAAAAGGTCACCCATGATGACTTTAAGCTCTTCACCGAGGCTGTAGGCCACGATCTTAGCTGGATTAGAAAGACGATCCATCATGTTAGTGATACCACCGTGCTTAAGTGCTTCAGTGATTGTCTCCCAACCGAACTGAATGAGGTTAGATGCGTAGCCTTCTTCGATTCCTTCTTTGACCATCTTGTCGAAACAGAGGATTGAGCCAGCTTGCAGAAGTCCACAGAGGATTGTCTGCTCGCCCATAAGGTCGGACTTTACTTCAGCTACGAATGAAGAATTAAGCACACCTGCGTGGTGGCCACCTTGAGCAACACAGAGAGCCTTAGCAATCTCGATGCCTTCACCTGTTGGGTCGTTCTCTACGTGGCAAGAAATGAGTGTTGGAACACCGAAGCCGCGCTTGTATTCTTCGCGAACTTCAGAACCTGGTGACTTAGGTGCCACCATGATTACTGTGAGGTCCTTGCGGATCTGTGTGCCTTCTTCCACGATGTTGAAGCCATGTGCGTAGGAGAATGTAGCGCCTTCCTTCATGTGAGGAATCACTGTCTCAACTACAGAAGTGTGCTGCTTATCAGGTGCGAGGTTCATCACGATGTCTGCTGTTGGAAGCATCTCCTCGTAGGTGCCTACTGCGAAACCGTTCTCAGAAGCATTAAGGAAAGATTGGCGCTTTTCGGTAATCGCTGCGTCGCGAAGTGCGTAAGAAACGTCGAGTCCTGAGTCACGCATGTTGAGGCCTTGGTTGAGGCCCTGTGCGCCACAACCAACGATTACGATCTTCTTGCCTTGTGCAGCTTCTGTGCCACGTGCAAATTCAGATGCGTCCATGAAGTGACAATCGCCAAGCTCTTCAAGCTTGCGGCGAAGTGGTAGTGTGTTGAAGTAATTTTCAGCCATAATATTTAGTTCTTGTTGGTGGGGGGTGATGTAAAATTGTTACCTGCGCATTCAATCGTAAAATATCGATTGCGTAAATTGAATTAATCATTAATCAGTATTGCGAAGTGCGCAATAACGGGAGCTCTAAAAGTTTAAATGGCAAGTTGGTGGAGTTGAATCGCTGACGAGCAGTCGTTAGCCAGTTTGCTGAGATGACTGTGGTGTGTGAAAATGAGAATTTGCGTCTTCTTGCTGAGTTCGGCCAGAACGGGGA
>NZ_JBDOPO010000071.1:0-3816 GCF_039830215.1 Rubritalea sp.
CGGCAGTGATGGGTAGTCGCCACGAAGCGAACCAAGGCGAGCTTCTAGGATTTCACTAAACCCGGAAAGAGCCTCGCTATCCATAGCTTCGATAGTGCGCTTGGTCGGTGCATCAAGCGGCAAATAACGATGAAGGTGGCGCTGCCACTCAGTGACTTTGGCTAGAACCGTGGCCTCAGGTTCGGTCTGAAGCGCCTCCTCGATTTCGTTGATTTTGGCAACGATTGGGTTCATGCGCTTTACCTCGCGCTGATTTTTGTTACCGACGATTTTTTGGAGAATCCATTTAAGCATAGCTATCTGCCCGCATTATTAGGGTTGGGCGAGGTCTCCTTACACCCGTTGCATCCGATAGGCAAGGGACTTTCTGTGCTGAAGTAGTATTCTCCAAGGATTACTACGTATTTCTTAAATGACGGCCGAATTAGTGCCTAAATTACCGAGATTGAATGAACATAACTTCAGACCGAATCTGCCCATGGAAAGCTGCATTAGCCTCAAGAAAAGCGATTATCAACCTTTAGGAAATTGCGCGCAGTAGGTGTGAAGACAAATGCTGGTAGCTGTCGCCACATTATAGCTGTACGGTAGTCCCCAAACTGGGATTTCTACCACGTGGTCGAGAACATCCAGAGTTTCCTGATTGAGACCTTCGCGCTCGGAGCCGACAACCAGGACTGTCTTGTGTGGGAATTGAAACTCTCCTAGCGCGACCGAGTTCGTTGTCTGCTCCAGTCCTACGAGCTGGTATCCTTCAGATTTAAGCTTTTTGAGAGCGGGGAGCAATGTGCGGCGAGAAGTGAGATTCACGTTGTCAGCCCCATCTCGGGCTATCTTCGGATTGATCTTAGCATTGCCGGTGGCAATGACTTCGGTCAGTCCCAGGCAACCTGCAGTGCGGACAATAGTTGAGAGATTCGCATGTGTCCTCAAAGGGGAGAGCGCAATGATCAGTGGCCTAACAGTAGTGAGTTCTGCTGGAGGTTTATGGCGGATGTGCTCGAATTTTTTAGAATCACTCATACTGCGTGGCTATAGGTTACTTTTCAAGCGGGTGAGAACCTCAGAGTTTGACTTCAGTTCATCTACCAGTGCGGTTATAACCCCCAGTGTCGCTTTAGAAATGTGGTGCTCCATGCCCTCTACATCGGCATAGATAGTGTCTTCATCTATATCGAAGAGACGGAGGAACTCGGTTAGGGTATCGTGCCGTGTGATGATGGCATTCGCTATGGTGCGGCCTTTCTCGGTGAGAATGGTGCCACGGTATTTCTCATGTTTTACCAAGCCCTCAGAGTCGAGCTTTCGCAACATGTTGGTGACACTCGCTTGAGAAATGCCGAGATTCTTTGAGATGTCGACCGGACGAGCATAGCCTTTTTCCTCGATCAGATTAAGGATCTGTTCGAGGTAGTCGTCCATGGCTACTGAGCCAGAGGTGCGGTTAGATGAAGACACAGAGTGGTTTAAGGTTTGGTATTTAAGATTGAAAAAAAATTAGTAATCTTCGACTGGGCTGCGGGAGTTGGAGACGGTATCACGTTGGTCTTTTGCCGCTTCTTCACCGAGCGCCTCTATGCGAAGCTCCATGATTTCGTCGTTAATTTTATCCCAGCGTTCTTGGCTGAAAATAATCGTTTTGGGTAACTTTTTTTTCAGTTTTCTAATACGCTTGAGTGAATCATCGATAGCGTAGGTGGAAATTTCTTTTAGGGAAGCCAGTGCTTGTTCGGCGGTGTCGGTCTGGTGGCAGATCATCGCCATGTCGTTACCCGCGTCGATAGCCATTTTCACATCGGGGCCACGGCCATAGGTATTGATAATTGCGCCCATGTCTAGGTCGTCAGTCATCACTACTCCATTATAACCAAGTTGGTCACGCAGTAGTCTGGTGACAACATTTCTAGAAAGTGACGCCGGTAAGCCTGGTGAGTCTGGATCAAGCTGGGAAAAGTGCGTGTGGCCAGTGAGCACAGCACTGAGTTCGTCACCGAGCGCTGTGTAGGGCAAGAGGTCGCTCTGCATCATTTCCTCCTTTGATTTATCGGACACGGGAAGTTTGTGGTGCGGGTCCACATCAGCAAGTCCACAAGATGGAAAATGTTTACCACATCCATGAACCTTGGTTCGGATCAGATTGCGGTTATAGACGCCCGCATTATTGATCACCTCTTGCGCATCACGGCCATAGCAACGGCCGCGTAGAGCATTATCAGCCTCAGTGTCATAGCAGATGTCTAACACGGGTGCTAAATTCATGTTGATTCCCAGCTGGGTAAGTAAAAGTCCGGTCTGTATGCCATGCCATGCGATCAGGTCTGGTTTCCCACAGATGCGCAGTTGTTCCGCGGAGGGAGGTGTGTTGCCAATCTCTCTCGTACGCGTAACCCTGCCTCCTTCTTGATCGATCGCTATAATTGGCTCAATTTCGCATATGTCTCGCAGTGAGTCCGTCAATGCACGCACCTGAGTCGGGCTCTGCACATTGCGACCAAATAAGATAAAACCACCAGGCTGGATTTTACTCAGATAGTGGACCTCGTTAGGAGAGAGTTCGTATCCTTTGATACCTAAAAGTAACAGTTGGCCATGCATGCGCCGAGGTTGGCCGGGGAAACTCCAACTAGCAAGTCGCTATTGGCTTTCAGACTTTAAATTTCAGTAGTAAGGTTCATAAAGCTTCCCTCAGACAGTCTAGCTCACCTTATGTTTTCCATGGTAGTAAAGAACCAGAATGGTTCATTCCTATTTATTAATTGTTCATTCGAGCTTAGCTACCCACTTCCCAGTTGCCAGCAGCATAACTTGCCCGTATAAGCCGACCATATGGCCAAGAAACCAGTAGTACTTATTATTCGTGACGGCTGGGGTGTTAACCCTGGTGGACAAGAAACAGCTCAGCAGGACGGTAACTCCACGATTCTCGCAGACACTCCATTTCACGATAAAATACTCGAGACCTATCCAAAGGGATTTGTTAGTGCCTCAGGAATGGACGTCGGTCTCCCTGATGGTCAAATGGGTAACTCCGAAGTAGGTCACCTCAATCTAGGTGCTGGACGCATCGTTTACCAAAGCCTCACACGTATCAACAAATCTATCGACGATGGGGAAATGCCTAATATAGATGCCATGAAGGAAGCGTTTGAAAAAGCCAAGGGCGGAACTATGCACTTCATGGGACTCGTCTCCGATGGGGGAGTGCACAGCCACCAAGACCACTTAGCCGCATTTGTCAAAGCCGCTGCAAAGGCTGGGGTTAAAAATATTTCAATCCACGCTATCACTGACGGACGTGACACATCACCAAGTGGTGGCATCGATTACCTAAAAAAGTTAGAAGTAGACATCGAAGGCACGGGCGCTAAAATCGTCACGGTTATCGGCCGCTACTATGCTATGGATCGCGACACCCGATGGGAGCGCAACAAAATAGCATGGGATGCTATTGTGCTCGGTAGAGGTGAAAAATTCGAAGGATCTGCGAGTGAAGCTGTTGCTGCAGCCTATGAGAAGGACGAGACTGACGAGTTCATCAAGCCAATGATTCTAGCTGATGCTCATGAGCAACGCATTACTGATGAAGACGTGGTCTTCTGGTTCAATTTCCGTGCCGACCGTGCGCGTCAGCTCAGCAATGCATTTCTTAATGGCGAGGCATTTGTCGCTTTTGATAAAGAAGTCCACCCGAAGCCACACTTTGTCACACTCACTCAGTACGACGAGAATTTCGATTGTGCTGTAGTCTACCCATCGAGCAGTATGAAGAATGTGTTAGGTGAGGTTGTTGCCGATGCAGGCCTGAGCCAGCTTCGT
>NZ_JBDOPO010000172.1:0-3808 GCF_039830215.1 Rubritalea sp.
GTTACCCAAGCACCCGAAGCGTACTTCGTTGCTTTGCTACTGTATTCCTTGAAGAACTCGTAAGTGGTTGAGCTGTTTGTCGGTTGGAGCTCTTTACCGATTGATTTTGAAACTTCAACTAGCCCTACATACATATCTGGTAAGTATGCGATGAGCAGGATAATCATGAAAGCTGACATGAAATAGCTCATTGAGAACCCTTGTCCTTACGTGAAGATGTTCCATATATGGAATGAGAACAAAATAACGTATGCTAGAGTCATTAAAATGACTTCTAGGTTCTCAAAGACTGATGTGAAGTTTGTTAGCATTGCTTAAAACTGTTTCAAGTATTCGATTTGCTCTTGGTGGTTGATCTCATCGAACCAATCAAGCATTACAGGATTCCAACTCCTTTGGTTCTTAAATATTCTCTCAAAGAACTCTTTAGTTGGTTTGTATTTTGTCGCTATCTCGTAACTTTTAAGTCGGTCTAAGTGTTCGTCTGGACGTTTGTTGATGCACTCATATTTCCACTCAATGTAGACTTGGTTTTTGAAAAATTCGAAGTCCTCTCGGTACTTTGCATTCAGTTCGGCTTGATACTTTTCTGCGTTCTCATTGAGGACCCATACTCCTTCTATTTGTTGAGCCTGGCTAATCGGTGCTTGTACTCCACTCACTGTCAAAACAGTCGCTTCCTGCTCCTTGTTACAGGATGCGAAGAGTGTTGAAAGGGCTGCTAGTGCTAGTGCTTTATTTATTTTCTTCATCTATTTATTTATTTATGTTTTCGTTAAATTTGTAACCCTCATATTCGAGGGTTTTGAGGTTTTCCGTTCCTTTGTCAGCACTCTTTCCAATCGCTTCACCTATAGCTTTTGTTTGGGTTGCTTTGGTGTCCTGGTAGTTTTTCTCTTCCATGATCTGGCGATCAGCATTTGCTAGTGTCTGAGTGTGCAAGTCGTACATTCTTGTGTTGAATCGCGTTTCAGTGATGCTCATTTGCACCATGAGAGCTTCAATTTTTGTGAGTACAGCTAGTTGCTCTGCTTGCGTTGTAGCATTTCTCGCGTCTTCCAGGGCTTGAGCGAGCTGAGTCGAAACCATGTCCAAGGAATTGACTGTTTCCTTTCTCTCAGTTTCGTAGGAAGAAACTCGCGCATTAGTGAGAGCGTAGCGTTTGTAATCTTCGCTCTTTCTTTCGATTGTCTTGCCATTTACTTCAGTTTCCAACTTTCCGTAAATGCCGCTCTTTTTATCCAGGAGGTCGGTGACTTTCGTTATGTCGGTAAGAGCTGCAATTTCATTCTCCAGGTCTAAAATGTCCTCGATATTGGCTAGGTCTTGGAGGCGAGTAATTAAGTCCCTCGCGTCATTTATTTTTGCACTTCAGCGTAGGCCCAGTCGAGCCATGGGATGAGCGCCTCTAGGTCTTCGCTGTTGACGGTAGCTCCACACCAGATGCGGAGCCCTGCTGGGGCGTCACGGTAAGCGCCGATGTCATAGGCTGCGTCCTCTGAGCCGAGGAGCTTGACCATCGCTTTGACCTTGTCGGCCGCGAGGTTGAGGGTGAGGCAAACAGAGGTGGTGGAGGCGGTGGCTGGGTCCACAGCTAGGTTGTTGGCCCAGTCGCGCTCAGCCACGAACTTATCGATGACTGCTGTATTTGCATCTGCACGGGCGATCATGGCAGGAAGTCCACCAATGGACTCAGCCCAGTCGAGTGCGTCGATGTAGTCGACGACGGCGAGCATGGATGGTGTGTTGATGGTTTCACCACGGAATATGCCGGCATTGATTGAGTCGCCACTGAGTAGACGGAAGATTTTAGGCAGCGGACGATCTGGCTTGAAGGACTCGATTCTAGCGACTGCTTTAGGGCTGAGGATGATCATGCCGTGACCACCTTCTCCGCCGAGAACTTTTTGCCAAGAATAGGTGGTGACATCCAGCTTTGCCCATGGGAGATCCATGGCGAAGGCTGCAGAAGTGGCGTCACAGATAGTGATCCCTTCGCGGTCATCTGAGATCCAGTCTGCATTGGGAACGCGGACACCTGAGGTCGTGCCATTGTAGGTGAATACGACGTCGTTCGCTGGGGATACCTGAGAGAGGTCTGGAAGAACTCCGTAGTCCGCTGTGATTTCGTTTACTTCAGGTAGTTTGAGTTGCTTGGTGATGTCAGTAAGCCAGCCTTTACCGAAGGATTCCCAGTGGCAGACGTCGACTGTGCGCTCACCGAGAGTGTGCCATAAGATCATTTCCACGGCGCCAGTGTCAGATGCCGGGACTAGGCCGATGAGGTAGTCATCAGGGATGTTGAGGATCTTGCGGGTTTTATCGATTGCCTCTTTCAGCACAGCCTTGCCGATCGCTGAGCGGTGCGAACGGCCGAGGCATTCTGTGTTTAGATTAGCTAGGTCATAGCCAGGTCTTTTGGCACAAGGACCTGAGGAAAAAAATGGGCGTTCTGGTTTGGTAATTGGTTTTGACATTTTCTTGAATGTTAAAGTGTGAAAATCTTTATAGTGCTAAAGAATTGCTACTCTCTGAGTGATGATGCGTCAACATTGGGTTCTGGCAGCATCGAGTTATTGCGGAGCTTTTCTCAGAGCGCCAGAGTTTGAATTGAATCTTGACTATTTACCCTAGATCACCTAAGTCTAGCGAGTCACCGTTAGACCATGGGGTTTGGAGCTTACCTCAAAGCTAAGGCATCGATAGCCCGAGCGAGGGCCATTTATCCGCCGCCGGAGGAAGCCTAAAAAATTGCGTCTCACTCGATACCAGCTGAGGACGTATCTGTAGATAGAATCATCGCCATGTTTTCTCTCCACGAAATCCGAGACAGAGAAGAGCGAGTTACTATGTTAAACGAGCTTAATCGTGTGCTGGCTGAAAATGGGGAAATTTACATCACAGAGCACCTGAGTGATATACAGAATTTTACAGTATATTCGCTAGGAGCTTTTCATTTTTATTCTAAAAAAGAATGGCTGAGTAATTTCTGTGAAAGTAAATTGGAGGTTAAGCAAGAGCTGAAAACGACACCCTTTGTAACCACCTTTATCCTCACCAAACGATGACCTTGTTAATACAATTGATCGGTTGCGGATTAGTGATTCTAGCTATCATTCATGCGGTGTTTCCAAAAGTATTCGAGTGGAAGCACGAGTTGCCACGGCTCAGTCTAGTGAATCAACAACTCATGACCGTGTACACATTCTTCATAGCACTCACTGTATTTCTGATGGGCTTGCTCTGTTTTAGTTCCGCGGAATTGTTGCTGCATACCGAATTAGGGAAAAAAATACTTTTTGGGTTATCCTTTTTCTGGTTCGTGAGACTCATCATGCAGCTGTTTTGGTATTCACCAAAATTATGGCGGGGTAAGTATCTAGAGACGTTAGTTCATATTGTTTTCATCCTCTTGTGGTCAGCCGTGACTGTGATCTTCGCACTTGGAGCGATGACGTAGTATTGCTGGCCGTTCATACACGTATGCCCTCATTCACTGCTTTCAATGGCTGGTTTTAGGATTTCCCAGACATTTTCTGCGACGAGAGCTTGGCCTTCTGCGGTGGGGTGAATGCGATCGTCTTGATTGAGTTTTACTACTCCACCGACGCCTTTTAGAAGGAAGGGGATGAGAGTTGATTCCGATTCTTTGGCGGCTTCGGGGAAGGTGTTTTTGAAGGCCTCTAAGAATTCTTGGCCCATGTTGTCGGGCATTTCCATGCCAGCAATGAGGATCAGGATTTCGGGGTTTTTACTGCGGGCTTTGCTGGCGATGCCGAGCAGGTTCTTTTTCGTTTCTGCGGGTGGG
>NZ_JBDOPO010000138.1:0-3797 GCF_039830215.1 Rubritalea sp.
AGATCCTACATTTATAGTGAAAACTGACGAAGATACTGGTCAGTGCATTATCGCTGGTATGGGTGAACTTCACCTCGAGGTGATTGTCGATCGACTCAAGCGCGAGTTCAAAGTGGACGCAAGAACGGGTACCCCGCAAATCGCTTACCGCGAGACAATTTCAAAAGAATCCCCAGGTACAGGAGTGCTGAAGAAGCAAACTGGTGGAGCCGGACAATATGCGAAGGTGGACTTAGTGGTTCGCCCTGCAAAAAGAGGTGCAGGTCTTAGTATAGAGAATAAGATCACCGGTGGTGCTATACCCAAAGAATTTATCAAAGCAGTCTACAATGGAATTGATGATTCCACAGTCAATGGGGTCATTGCAGGATATCCTGTTGTTGACTTGCACGTGATTATAGTAGATGGAGACGCCCACGACGTTGATTCCAACGAAAATGCATTCCACATGGCAACGATATTTGCTATGCGTGACGCGCTAGAACAGGGGAGTTCGCTCCTTTTGGAACCCGTAATGGATGTTGAGGTAACCACACCAGACGAATATCAAGGTGATATTCTAGGTGACCTCAGCCGTCGCCGCGGTCAAATCGCTGGCATGGAAGGCAAAGGTCTAGCCTGTACACTAAAGGCTACAGTGCCTCTCGCTGAAATGTTTGGTTATATGACCGCACTAAGAACAGTCTCTTCTGGGCGAGCTTCATTCACAATGGAGCCGGCCAGTTTCGAACCCGTCCCACAGGCAATCGTCGAACAAAAGTTCGGCGAAAGCATGTAGAAACAATAAATACAAATAAGGTAAAAACAACACATCTTCACTATGACTAATCAGAAGATCAGAATCCGTCTCCGTGCCTACGACCATCGCGCAATCGATCGTTCAGCACAGGAGATAGTAGAAACTGCTAAGCGCACAGGCGCAAAAGTAGCGGGCCCGATTCCTCTGCCGACGCACGTTGAAAAATTCAGCGTGAATGCTTCTGTTAACCAGAACAAAAAGTCAGCCGATCAATTCGAAGTCCGTACGCACAAGCGTTTGCTTGATATCGTAGATCCAACAGCACGCACAGTTGATGAGCTCAAAAAGCTCAATCTTCCAGCTGGTGTTGACATCACAATCCGTATCTGAGCCCTAAACTCGTAGAAATAATATTACTATGTCACTCGGACTATTAGGAAAAAAAGTAGGCATGACCCGTGTATTCGATAAGGATGCCGGTATCATGATCCCAGTCACAGTTGTTGACGTTAAGGGTAACGAATTCCTCCAGGTTAAGACAACTGAAACTGACGGTTATTCAGCAGTTCAGGTTGGTTTCGACGACCAAAAGGAAAATCGCCTCAACGCTCCAACTAAAGGTCACTTCAAAAAGCACAACGGAACAGCTAAGAAGCTCGTTCAGGAATTCCGCTTCGAAGACGACTCAGCACTTCCAAACACAGAAGAAGCTCACCCAGGTGCAACTCTCTTTGAAGTTGGCCAAGTAGTTGACCTTATCGGTACCTCGAAAGCCAAAGGCTTCCAAGGTGTTGTTAAGCGTTACAACTTCGCGGGTCAGCCTGACTCACACGGTCACATGATGCACCGCCGTCCAGGTGGTATTGGTGCTGGTACATGGCCAGGTCGTGTATGGAAGAACAAGAAGATGCCAGGTCGTCACGGTCAGTACCGTCGCACTGTTCAGAATCTTAAAGTCGTTCAGGTTCGTGAAGAAGACGGTGTAGTCCTTATCTCTGGTGCAGTGCCAGGTCACAAAGGTTCTTATGTTGTCGTCCGTCCAGGTGTTAAAGCGAACAAGAAGTAATCTTAAAACTTAGAAAGAATAACTGAAATGTCAGCTAAAACACTCACAGCAGCAGATGCAGCATCTGCTAACATTACTCTCGTTGAGGGTCGTAAAGGTACTCAAGCAGTACACGACCTCATCATCGCATACCGCGCAAACCGCCGTTCTGGCTCTGCTAACACTAAAACCCGTGCTGAAGTAAAATGCACAGGTAAAAAGATGTATAAGCAGAAGGGAACTGGTAACGCACGTCACGGTGATCGTGGTGCTCCCATCTTCGTTGGTGGTGGTGTCGCGTTCGGACCTAAGCCGCGTTCCTACGCTAAGAAAGTTACTAAAAGCGTCCGTAAGCTCGCTCTTCGTCGTGTTCTTACTTCTAAGATCGGTGCTGGTGAAGTTCTCACTGTACCAAGCTTCGAAGTTGCAGATTCAAAGACTAAGTCTTTCCTAGCCACAGTCGCTGCAATCACCGAAGCAAAGAAGGTTCTTGTTATCGCTTCCGAATTCTCGGAGCCAACATACCTCTCTGGCCGTAACGTCAAGAATGTTCAGCTTGTTACTGCTGCAGAGGCGAATGTCGAGCAGATCCTTCACGCGAACGCAGTGGTTATCACTGAAGACGCAATTGAATCCATCGCCAAGCGTACTGCTTAAACCACTAATCGAAAACAAAACGATGAAAGATATCTACAATGTAATCGACACTGTTCTTCTCAGCGAGAAAGCAACACTCCTTGCGGAGCAGAACAACGAATACGTGTTCAAGGTTGCTCGCAGTGCTAACAAACTCGAAATCAAGCGTGCAGTAGAGCAACTCTTCGGTAAGAAGGTTGAGGCTGTCCGCACTTGCAACTATGCAGGTAAGTTGAAACGCCAACGCCGTAGCGATGCAGGACGCACCGCTAGATGGAAGAAAGCTATCGTACGCCTCAAAGAAGGTGACACACTCGATCTCATCTAAGCAACGAGATCGAATAAATCTAACGCTGAAAAACGAAATTCATTCGAAACTAATAGCGAATTATGCCTTTAAAAACATTCAGACCCTTCACTCCTTCAAACCGTTATAAGGTTTTACCGGGGTTCGAAGAGATCACAAAGTCAACTCCTGAGAAGTCGCTCACGCAGCCTCTCAAGAAAACTGGTGGCCGTAACAACCGCGGTCGTATCACTTGCCGTCACATCGGTGGTGGTCACAAGCGTAAGTACCGTCTTGTTGACTTCAAACGTCGCAAGTTCGACGTAGAAGCAACAGTCGTTGCGATCGAATACGATCCAAACCGTACATGCCGTATCGCACTCATCGAGTACACTGATGGCCAAAAGAGCTACATCCTAGCTCCAGTAGGTCTCAGCGTAGGAGCTACAGTAGTAGCTGGTGAGAAAGTTGCTCCTAAAGTAGGTAACGCAACAGTCCTTGAGAACGTACCTCTCGGTACAAGCATCCACAACATTGAACTTACTCCGGGTTCAGGTGGTAAGGTTGCTCGTTCTGCTGGTCAGGAAGCTGTGCTTTCCAACCGCTCTGAGGGATACGCACTTGTGAAGATGCCTTCCGGAGAAATCCGTAAGTTCAACACAAACTGCCTCTGCACTATTGGTCAGGTCGGTAACCGCGATCACATGAACGAAGTATCTGGTAAAGCAGGTCGTTCACGCTGGCAGGGCAAGCGCCCTACAGTTCGCGGAATGTGTATGAACCCAGTCGATCACCCTAACGGTGGTGGTGAGGGTAAATCCAAGTCCGGTGGTGGTCGTCAGCACCTTAAGTCCCCATGGGGTCACGTTAAGGGTCAGAAGACTCGTAAGAAGCACAATCCTACCGACTCCTTCATCATTGAAGATCGTCGCAAGAACAAGCGGAAGTAGAACTCTTTCCTAACCAATCATTAACCATTTTCCATTATGGCACGTTCACTGAAAAAAGGCCCATACGTTGATCAAAAGCTTCTCGCCAAGATTGATGCCTCTGTCGAATCCGGCAACAAGAAGCCCATCAAAACCTGGAGC
>NZ_JBDOPO010000334.1:0-17055 GCF_039830215.1 Rubritalea sp.
AGCCAAACTTTTATTGGCAGAACCCTAGAAGCTCTTCTCACCACGATCCGCTACGCTTTCATTGCTATGTCGATGGCTGTCCCTGCTGGTTTAGCGTTAGGATTTTTATGTTCTCGATCATGGTGGCCAACAACGCTCCACGACAGAAGCCCATCGATTTCAAGAAAACTAAATAGAGCCACACTCAACGCAATTTACCTCAGTGCACGCTTTAGCATCACGTTCATGCGCTCTATTCACGAGCTCATTTGGGTTATGCTCTTCATGGCATTCCTTGGAGATTCACCGCTCACAGCGTGTATAGCGCTGGCTCTACCTTTCACTGGGACTTTAGCTAAAGTTTTTTCTGAAATCATCGATGAACAATCATCCCATACCACCGACCACCTAAAATTGGCCGGTGCATCCAGCTTGAAAGCATTTTTCGCAGCACGCTTCCCACAAGCACTCCCCGACCTACTGACCTACACGCTCTACCGGCTCGAATGCGCCATTCGCTCATCTGCGGTACTCGGCTTCATCGGTATTGAAACCATTGGCCTCTCTATCAAGCAATCCTACGAAAACAACTACTACAACGAAGTCTGGACTGAGCTCTACCTACTCATATTTGTGGTCATGCTCTTTGACATCCTCGGTTCAAAAGTGCGTCACCGTCTGAGCACTCCAGCAGTAGAACTATCAATTCCGTCTGACCTTAGCCTCAAGTCTTTAAAAAAATGCGCCCCAAAGTGGCAATTGCTCCCCCTTACATGGAGCCTCTTACTTTTAGGATCAATAGCAGCTTGGACTATTGGCCCTCCACTCAATGTCTACCATTCTGCCATCAGTCGCTGGGATCGGACCAAAGTATTTTTTGAAGAACTGGTGCCAGAACCCGTGAGAGCTACAAACAACTGGAATGATGCTTTACCATGGCTAATGGATCTATGGACTAGCAATGGAATAGAAGCGCTTCTCAATACAATGCTGATAGCGAGCTCAGCACTATTGCTAGCCGCCGTATTCGGGTACCTACTCGTTCCATTTGCTAGTCGAAACATCGCCACTTTCACCCCGTTTTCGAGTTTCAATGGTCGTCCTTCACAGTTCAAGAAATGGCTATGGAGCACGATAGGCTTTTGCGTTCGCACGCTATTTCTGGTCACGAGGTCAATACCTGAGTACATCATAGCGTTCTTGTTGATTGGCATTCTTGGCGCTCATGCCTGGCCATTGGTCATCGCTCTAGCCATACACAATTTTGGAATTCTGGGCAGGCTTTGGTCTGAAGTGAGCGAAAATCACCATGACAATGTCGCACGCCAACAAGTAGTCAGTGGCGGCTCACGTCTGCAGGCTTATATCTGCGGCATTCTCCCTACTAGCTTCAATCGCCAACTCCTCTTCATTTTCTACCGCTGGGAAACATGTGTCAGAGAGTCCACTATACTCGGCATGCTCAGCATCAGTTCACTAGGGTATTATATTAGTATCGAATCGAGCTTTCTACACTACGATAGAATGCATTTCTACATTCTATTAGGAACTGCAGTGATTTTTATCAGCGACCTAGTCTCGGTCAAGCTACGTGCAAAGCTCAACAAATCTGGTAGCAATGGGTGAGTCAAACCCATACGAAGCACCTCAGGTATCATAGCTAGCTTTAGAGCAAAGTCTCGATGCTCTTAGTGACAGGTAAGTGAAGAGACTCTGTATGAAATCATTGGTACTCCGGCGATTCACCTTTCTTTTCATTATGTATTCCATTGCTTCGATAGTATTATCGACGCTCTCCGACTTTCTAGACAACTATCTGTTCATTCCAACACTTGGCGCACTGGTTGCGTGTGCATATTCACCTACATTGCTGCGCATAAACGGCCAAGTTGGGGGAGGTGTTTCAACTTTACATTATCAGCAATCACACTGTTCTTATTTCCAATTGGTACAGTCATTGGACTTTTTATTATTACCAATTGACTGGGTGCTGAGCGGCTATTTGGTGCAGACAAAATGAACCACAGAACACTTAGTGAGGAAAAATTAAGGAGAAAATATAAAGCACAACTCCAAACAAAACCCCGACCTAACATCAGCTAGATCGGGGCTAATAATTTTACGTTAGCTCATAAGACTAACAAAAGAGATTCAAAATCACATCGTCATACCGCCATCACATGCAACCACTTGTCCAGTGATGTAGCGAGCTTCGGAGCTTGCTAGGAAGAGAGTGAGGTTGGCTATATCTTCTGTTTTACCAAATTCTTTAAGGGGGATGTTCGCTAACACCCCTTCACGGACTTTTTCATCGAGTTCATCAGTCATATCAGTAGAGATGAAACCAGGAGCAATGGCATTACAGCAAACCTTGCGGCCTGAAAGCTCCTTTGCGATAGATTTAGTGAAACCGATAAGGCCAGCCTTAGACGCAGCATAGTTTGCCTGACCAGCATTTCCAATAAGACCGATAACTGAAGCTAGGTTGATGATACGCGGATCTTCAGCCTTCATTAGGCTACGTTGAAATGTTTTCACTGTGTTGAATGCTCCCTTTAGGTTAGTATCGAGCACGTTGTCCCAGTCAGCATCCTTCATACGCATGAGTAGGCCGTCACGTGTGACACCTGCGTTATTCACGAGAATATTCACTGAACCAAAATCTGCAATAACCTGCTTCCCGAGCGCCTGAACAGCATCGTGATCAGCAACATCGACCGCATATGCTTTTGCTGAATCAGCGAACTCTGCATTGATAGAATCAGCTGCACCTTGGCAACTGCTCTCGCTACGGCTAACAACCGCAACTTTTGCTCCTTCAGCTGCAAATGCATGTGCAATTGCTTTACCGATACCACGTCCGGCACCGGTCACTACTACTACTTTATCTTGAAAGCGTGACATGCACCTATGTCCCATGGAATCGGGTCCAGTGCAATCCGAATCACTCTATGCTGATATTACTTATAAGCTTCAAATAGCTTTTCCATACGCAGCACAACATTTTTAATTGGCTAAGACGAACTGCTAGATTATTAATCTATTTGCTGTTAGATCATAACTACCAGATTCAAGGATTCGGTAAGATCTTTGTTGCTCTCACCCTTGAAGGCTTTACCGAGCTTTAGCCATTACCTCCAAGCTTTGCATCGGAGCTCGATATTTTAGCGCAACGCAAAGATCCAAGAGTTCTCCGGCGGTGACATCAGATCTAGCATTGGTGAGGAGTATATGCCATCCATCGCGCACAAGGGATTGAGAGCTAGCGCAAACTTTGCACTCGGCATTACGAGCTCTACATCTTTGTGTGGCGGTCTTCTTGTCCGCTCATACAGCCACTAGACGCGCACGCATCCCGCATGTACGACTGAGACGGCCTTATCCATAAATTTGTTAGATAGAGATTTGAGGCGCTTCTCTAACGAGGATCCACTGCTAAAAAAAATAATGCCACATTGGCTGGAACACGACTGAACTAAAATGCAGATATTACACCAATCACCTTAAAGATTTCAGTGACAAAGTAGCCTATGTGTCGGGCAGCCAGACCTACAGGCTTAATTGGGTAGAGGAGACAATGCTCTGGTGATTTATCTTGATAAGTCTGGCTAACGGTTGATCCCGTTATTAAATCACAAGCTAGGTCAAACTTTAATCCAGCAGTGCGACTCCCCCCACCATGCCGGAGAAATTGAAAAGATCTCACACGGTCCACTCGATACAGCTGATGGCTACCAAGGCCGCGGAGGTAGTGAATACGGACTAATGCAGCAGCTCGGTGCCAACAACGCTCGCGAAGCTGATCAGTCTACACTGATCGAACATGCTATCGAAGAACACCTCATCGGCTTCAAAGCTGAAGAGACTCAAAGGAGGCCAACTCCTACCCGTCCACTAGCTTTTCTAGGTATACACTGTGACAGGGCCCACACCTGTGAATCCTTGGACGCTGCGTAGCTTGCGCACCGCTTTTTTCACCATCTCCACAGCATCGTTGGTTTCTTCCAAAGTGCTGAGAATGGAGAAAGAAATGCGTAGGCTGCTTTTTGCACGCTTTGCGCTGTAGCCCATTGCCGTTTGCACATGAGATGGCTTTTGCTTCCCCGTCATGCAGGCGGATCCAGCCGAACAAGCCATGCCGTACTCATCTAACAAAATAAGTAAGCCTGCTGCCTCACAATTCTCAAAAGCGAGGTGCGCCGTATTCTTCGTTCTAAATTCTTTGGATCCATTGACCAACACGCCATCGACTTCAGCCATCAGGCGCTGTTCGAAGTGGTCTCGCAAGCTGGCAACTCCAGCGTGACCGTCAGCATCGAGACGCAGTTGCATCATTTCAGCCGCCTTACCCATCGCTATGATGGATGCCACATTTTCCGTCCCGCTACGGCGTCCCGCTTCCTGACCGCCGCCAAACAGCAGCGGTTCAAAGGCCACATTTTTGTTCACATACAACGCCCCCACCCCTTTTGGGGCGTGAAATTTGTGACCAGAAATCGAAAGATAATCAACCGGCAGCTGCCGTAGATCTATAGCCGTTTTGCCAACGGCCTGAATAGCATCACTGTGGAATGGGATGCCCGCAGCCTTGGCCAACGCAGCAGCCTCAGCAATTGGCTGGAGCACTCCTGTCTCATTGTTAGCCCACATGAGCGTGGCAAATCCTGCATCCTCTTGCCCCACGGCCTCTTTCCACGCTTCTAGATCTAACCGACCAGATTCATCGACACCCACTCGCTCGACAGTATACCCTCGCCCCTCCAACTGCTCGCAAACTCGCAGAATAGAACTGTGCTCGATCTGGCTGGTGATGATCCGCTTCCGGTTACCCACGGCATTGGCTAAAGAAAACAGAGCTGCGTTGTTAGACTCAGTGCCGCAGCCAGTGAAAACAATCTCCTCAGGATCGGCTCCGACTAATTTCGCCACCTGCTCACGAGCACGCTCGATCGCCTTCTTCACAGCCTTGCCTGCGCGGTAGCCACTAGACGGATTGTAGCATTGATCTGTGAGATAGGGCAACATAGCTGCAAGCACATCCGGATGCACTTGAGTCGTCGCGTTGGAGTCGAGGTAGATCATATCCAAAAACTAAGCATAGTGCCCAGCAGGATCAAGTACTGCCACGATAAATTCTCACCTCAATCTCACCTTAGTGTAAATTACACACTTTAACTATTTACTCAGCCTCACAATAACACTATGAAAATTCCATGAGCTTCACCTATGAATACGATCGACCAGCCTTCACCACTGACTGCGTGGTCTTTGGTCTAGACCAAGAGAACTTAAAAGTACTGTTGATCCAGCGTGATATTGAACCCTACGAAGGCCAGTGGGCTCTGCCAGGAGGCTTCATCAAAGTCGGTGAGTCTATCGACAACTGCGCGCGCCGTGAGCTAGAAGAAGAAACTGGGCTAAAAAATATTTTCTTAGAACAACTCTATAGCTTTGGCGCACCAGATCGAGACCCACGTGAGCATGTGATCACTGTAGCCTACTACGCTCTGGTCAACCTGACAGAGCACGCCCCTATAGCTGCTACTGATGCGCGCAACGCAGCCTGGTTCTCGCTCCACGACCTCCCCTCGCTCGCCTTCGACCACGACCAAATCCTCTCCAAGGCTCTGGAGAGACTGAAAGGCAAAGTGCGATACCAACCAATCGGATTCGAACTTTTGCCTAAAAAATTCACACTCACTCAGCTCCAAAACCTCTACGAGATCATTCTGGAAACCAAAATCGATAAACGCAATTTCCGCAAAAAAATCATCAAACTAGACATCCTCATCGAAACCGATGAATTCGAACAAGACGTCGCCCACCGTGCGGCCCGCCTCTATCAGTTTGATCAAAAACACTACCAGAAGTTGGTCGATCAAGGCATCAACTTCGAACTCTAACAATATATTTAAAACCATGTTACTCCCCAAAATAATCCAAGACGGCGATGCTGTCACTACGTGGAAACGCAATGACACACGTGAAATCATCGAAGGCCCAAAGGTTCCTTATGCACCATTCGGTACTATTTACCCACTCCAGAAAGTCTGCGCACCAAGCCATCGTAGTCTACAACGACAAACAAGGCGAGGTCACCCACCGTATCGCTCGCGGGCCAGCAGTCTACACACCAAAGCCTACTGAGTGGCTACACCAGTTCCGCTGGCACGGCGACAATGGCAAAGGGAAGAAAGGTCCTCGCGCGTTGCAGTTCGAGAAATTGCGAGTCATCCTGGACCAACTCTACTTCGATGTGGATATGGTGCGCACCGCTGATGAAGCCCTCATCACAGTGCAACTGATGGTATTCTTCGAGCTCACAGACATTGAGAAAATGCTTCAGCAAACGCACGACCCTATCGCGGACTTCATCAATGCTCTCAAGGCCGACATCATCCGCTTTGCTGGTGGCTGTGACTTTGAAGCATTCAAAAGCCAAGCCAAAGACCTCAACAACCTCAACACTTACACCGAGCTCTGTGGTGGGGCCGAGCGCATTGGCTATAATATCAATAAAGTCGTCTACCGTGGCTACCTAGCGAGCAACAAACTCCAAGTCATGCACGACAACGCCATAGAACTACGCACCCGCCTCGTTCTGGAAAATGAAACTGAAGTGCAACAGCAAGAGCTCACCGACCTCAAGCTGGATCGCGAGCACACCCGTGCTGAAAAAATACGTTTAGGCAAGAGTTAGAGCTCGAACTCAAAAGGCAACGTCACGTCCTAGATAAACAACAGCAACAAGAGTTACTAGAACTCAAGTTCGCCGAGTGGCAACAACTCCACACCACCGGAGCCGATCTCACTGCCGTGCTAGTGGCCCAGCAAAATAACCCAGACAAAACCATCCGCCTCGACCACAAAGGCGGTGCCGAAGTCCACCTCCACGAGGCCGTGTAACAGAAGATGAAAGCACTCATTGGAGACATCACTACCCTAGACTGTGACACCATCGTCAATGCTGCTAACTCTGCGCGGAGGTGGTCAACAGACTTGCCGGAAGAGTCCTACCTCATTCCATTTTTCCCACATTCTGTTACTACGCACAGCTATACTTACACTACTATTCAAAACCATTGGATAAATGAAAATCGACACACTCGATCGTATTGAAGGGATTCTACTCGGCACTGCTGTTGGTGATGCACTTGGATTACCGATGGAGTGCATGACTCCATCTACTATCCAGACACTTGGCTGGGCGAACGAGTGGAAACA
Organism: Rubritalea sp.; assembly: GCF_039830215.1. Classification (NCBI taxonomy): domain Bacteria; kingdom Pseudomonadati; phylum Verrucomicrobiota; class Verrucomicrobiia; order Verrucomicrobiales; family Rubritaleaceae; genus Rubritalea; species Rubritalea sp. Next base: position 7,204 of record NZ_JBDOPO010000334.1, read on the forward strand.
TCGCTTTGTCATGCACCGTGGCATGTGGAGTGACGACACGGAGCACTCTATCATGATTGCACAGTCACTATTAGCTTCACAGGGGTGTGTTGAAAAATTTCGATGTGCTTTCGCTTGGGAGCTTCGATGGTGGTTACTCGGTCTTCCCTCTGGAGTCGGTATGGCTACGGCACGCGCCATAATAAAACTGTGGCTCGGATACTCCGCGAAAACGTCAGGCGTATACTCAGCGGGGAATGGCCCCTGCATGCGTACTGCAATCATTGCAGCGTATTTCCCGAACGACTTATCGAAGCGACGCTCCTATACCGAAGTTCAGGCAACAATCTCTCATAGTGACCCAAAAGCAACAATTGCAGCAACAGGCCTCACCGAGCTTACTGCATTACTCCTTAACTCTAATAGCACTCCCTCAGCAGCCGAAGTTTTAGCCACCCTAGCCCGGGATGACACTCATCATTGTGAGGAATGGAATTCCATTTGTTATGCTATCGAATCAGCAGTTTCTAATAGAATCGAGTTTTCAGAATTCCTCACCACGATCGGTATTGATCCACACAAAGGAATCAGCGGCTACGCCTACCACACAGTACCAGCAGTCATATATTCAGGACTCGTGCACAACTGGGATTTTGAATCCGTTGTCACTGAGATCATTGCAGCGGGTGGTGATACTGATACAACAGCTGCAATAGCGGGAGCTCTCTGTGGGGCTCATGGGGGCGCGTCCTCTATTCCGCACCACTGGATAGCAGGCATTGCTGAGTGTCCTACTGGCATCAGCGAATTGAAATGCCTCGCAAAAGCAATTCAAAGCCAAAGCCCTCTTATGGTGCGCTCACGTTGGTACCCCGCACTGCTACTACGCAACGTATTCTTTCTCGCTGTCGTCTTAAAACACAGCTTCACAAGACTCTTACCAAACGCAATACGGGCGAGATTTAGTTGAGATAGTCTACCATTCATTCACGCCCGTGAATGATTCTGAAATTCCCTACGTATTTTTGTAAAGTTTGATTGGATGAACTTGGCATCCGCGCTTATGTTGCGCCCAACAACGACACTTTCCTATGATCACACTCACGCAATCATCTATCAAAGAGGTAAAGAACCTCCTCGCCAAGAAGCAAGCTGAAGCGGGCTCAGGCCTACGCCTCTCCGTTCAAAAAGGTGGCTGCGCTGGTATGCAGTACGTGATGGAGGTAGATCAACCGCACGAAGGCGACACCACCATCGAAGAAGACGGAGCCATCGTGCACGTCTCTGCAGACTCTGAGGAATACCTCAAAGGCTGCCACCTCATTTACGAGTATTCACTTTCCGATTCTGGATTTAAGGTCCAGAACCCAAATGCGTCACGCTCTTGTGGCTGCGGCACCTCCTTCGAAGCCAAAGGCGAAGAAGGCACGTACAATCCTGCCGACGATTGTAAATAATCGCTAACTACCTCGCTGACTGTGCCGCGCAATCAGGAAGATGACTCTCTAGTCGCTCGAATCCTCCGTAAGAAACCACCTCTTTTTTGGTGGTTTCTAGTCAACACGTCAGCATTTTGTCTCGCAGTCTGGAGTTGGGTCTTTTTCCTAGAAGTGTTCGGGAACCCACACCTCCCGCAAAACTATGTGATGCTCGAAAAAATGGGTCGCCTGCAGAAGCCCAAGGCTTTCGATTCACTCACGGCGCCTCGAGGCGACACGCTCAACCCGCGCTCCCTTTACAAAAAATACTACAACCTCAACCCTAAAGACATCAGCCTGCTCAACAGCGAGCTCAAACGTGTCTATGTAGGGAACCTCAAGGACGCGACCTACAACACATACATCCAAGGCCAATACCGAGTGCTTAAGACTAGAACGCTAGGACCTGAGGATTTCATCTCCAATGGCATCGCTATTCAGGCACAAGCGCTGGTGCAGCCAGATGCCTTTCATCCCCCTACTCCCTATCTAGTTTTAGTCGAATGGATTCTACCAGGTGCCCCCGCATCGGCTGTGGATTCCTACCAACTCGGAGACGTGCTGGAGCTGAGTAAAAACCCCTATTTTTCATCGATTCTCCACGCCGTCCGCGTGCCTCGCCCCGGTGATGAGCCCCTCATCTCTCTCAGCTGCGTACCGCTGGTGTTCGACTCAAAAATCACCACCACACGAGGAAAGTCATTTTCTATCACTCCCGCTGAGCGCCTCAACCTCAACGGGCAATTTCCTATTTTCACGAAGAGCAAATAAAATTCACGCTCTCTAACAACAACTAATCACGTATTTTGAAAACACTCATTTCATGGAACGTCAATGGCATCCGAGCCGTGCTTAAAAAAGGTTTTGCCGAATGGTTTGCCGAGGTCCAGCCCGACGTCTTGTGCCTACAAGAGACCAAGGCCCGCCCAGAGCAAGTGGAGCTCCCACTTGAGTTCGCTGGCTACCATCAATACTGGAATGCTGCCGAAAAGCCAGGGTACTCCGGCACGCTTATCCTCACCAAAGAAAAGCCACTGAGCGTGGCCAACGGTATTGGTATCGAGCAGCACGATACAGAAGGCCGAGTCATCACCGCGGAGTACGAAGAATTTTACCTCGTCACGGTCTACACACCAAACTCCCAAAACGAACTCAAACGCATTGACTATCGGATGGATTGGGACCGTGACTTCTTAGCGTATTGTAAAGATCTCGAGAAAGCCAAACCGGTCATCTTCTGTGGTGACCTCAATGTTTCGCACAAGGAAATCGATCTAGCTCGACCAAAAAACAACCGCAAAAGCGCAGGCTTTAGCGACCAAGAACGTGCCAGCTTTGACAGTATTCTTGAGGCTGGTTTCACTGATACCTTCCGCCACTTCTACCCTGACACCGAAGCCGCCTACTCCTGGTGGAGCTATCGTGCCGGCGCTCGGGGCAAGAACGTGGGCTGGAGGCTCGACTATTTCTGTGCCTCAGACTCACTCACACCTAGACTCGCATCCGCCAGCATCCTCTCAGAGGTTCTAGGCTCAGACCATTGTCCTGTCACACTCACCATTTCTTAACTCCACACTATTATAAAATTATGAAAATTCTTGTCCGCAACCTCGCTCGTACCACCAAAGAAAAAGAACTCTATGTTCTCTTCACGGCCTTCGGCTCAGTCACAGAGTGCACACTCGTTTTAGACAAAGAGACCGGTGCCTCAAAAGGCTTCGGCTTCATCGAAATGCCCAAGGCCGACGAAGCTCAAGCCGCCATCAAAGCTCTCAACATGTCTGAATTTGGTAAGAGCAGAATCCGCGTAAAAACTGCGGACTAAGAAGCTCAATCCCATACCTCTCACACCTTGGCCAACAATGCAGCATTGTTGGCCATTGCGTTTAGTGCGGATCGCTAGAGACTTTAGACTGAAATCTCCGAAGCTTTCTAACCGCTTAGTTATCCACCGGCACCCTACAATCCGCGTTGACGTACTGCCTCGTACAGACAAACACCAGTCGCTACAGAAACGTTGAGACAATCGACTTTTCCTGCCATCGGGATTCCGATAAGAAGGTCGCAGTTTTCCTCTGTGAGTCGCCTAAGGCCTGGGCCCTCAGCGCCCATCACAAGCCCCACCGGGCCTTTGAAATCCATATCGTAAAGCGTTTGAGTGGCTTTATCACTGGTACCTATAAGCCAAATACCGTGCTCTTTTTGAAGCTTCTTCATCGTGCGCGATAAATTGGTAACCCGTATGAACGGCACACTAGCAGCAGCTCCCACTGCTATTCTCTGAACAGTCTCAGTCAAACCTACAGATTTATCCTTGGGCGCAATCACTGCATCCACACCAGCACCATCAGCTGTACGTAAAATAGCACCAAGGTTGTGTGGGTCAGTGACACAATCGAGAATGAGAACGAAAGGAGCATCCGGTTTGGACAGGAGACCTTCAATAGCATCCTCACCTAAAGCTAGACCACCGCCACCCTTGCCTCGTACGTGCTTGTTGTCACGGGCTGATCCATCAAATTCTCGTTTGCGCATTCCCTGCCTTATAGCAAAGCCCAGCAGCGGGCAAGCCCATGTCTGCAGAAAGCTTACGGTTGATAGATTCAGTATCTAGGCTACCATCGCACCATGGCAATCCCCGTTATCATCAAATTTCTCCCAAAGCTCCTCCCTGCAGCGAAGCTCGCCTACGACCATCGCGATAAAGCCGTCACACTTTATAAAAATATAAAAACTTGGCGAGGCAAAGAGAAAGCCAAGGAACCTCTCACCATCGACGTAAATCCAGCACTCACCACTGAAGAGCAACTACAAGAACTGCGTGACATGCTTGTTCGGCGTGACGACATCATCACTGAGCAGTCAGAAATACTCGCCAAACTAGCCAATGACCTCAGCGAGATCAGCACGCTCACCGATCGGCTCCGCAGGCGCTCCCAGTGGCTCATGCGCGGCATTTATCTAACATTGATTATCATGATCATCCGCTGGATTGCCTCCTATATTGGCTAATCCATTATTACAGTAGTGCTCACAATAAAAAACGGCTAAGACGCAAATGCGAATTAGCCGTTGTAAATTCCTTTGAGTAACAACTGAGGACTAGTCCTCTTTTATCTCTTCGAACTCGGAGTTCTCGATGTCGTCACCGTCTTCGAAATCATCTTCTTCGATAAGCTCGCCGTGTACCATCTGGAACTTACGCTTGCGCTGTTCTTTAGGCAATGGTGAGAGAAGCATAGTGACAGCACGACCAGCAAGACGAGGCTTTTGGTCGAGGTTAGCCATGCCAACCATGTCAGCAGCTACGCGCTGGAGAACCACAAAACCGAGGTCTTTATGTGCGTTCTCACGGCCACGGAACTGAAGCTGAACTTTAACCTTGTTGCCTTCATCGAGGAAACTCTCGATGCGTGAACATTTGAGGTTATAGTCATGCTCTTCTGTGCGTACACGGAATTTGATTTCCTTGAGCTTAGTTGTAGTCTTAGGATTGCTCTTCTTCAACTTAGCTTGCTCGTACTTGTATTTGCCATAGTCACAAACCTTACAAACCGGTGGGTCTGCTTTGGATGCAATCTCCACGAGGTCGAGACCGATGCTTTTCGCTTTCGTTACTGCTTCGCGAGCACTCATCACGCCGATGAGCTCTCCTTTGTCAGTCACAACACGTACTTTGGGAGCACGAATGTACTCATTCACACGCGTCATATCACGACGACGATTCTTATATGGCTTCTTTGGCTTTGCTATTGTTTTATCCTCCTATTGGTAGTGAAAATTTGAGACTTATGATGCGCTTACTCGTTTAGAGCGAGCGAGTACTAATCTCAGAGTGGAAATCTTTGATAAATTCATCAAGTGGGTGAGCACCTAAATCCATACGATCTCTATGGCGTACGGAAACAGTGTTAGACTCTGCTTCTTGCGCTCCAATGACCAGCATATAAGGCACTCTGTCTAGTCTTGCAAGACGAATCTTAGCACCTAATTTCTCAGAAGCACGATCCACACTCACGCGCGCACCGATATCTGTCAACTTCTTGGCAGCAGCTTCCGCATGCTCGATGTACTTATCAGAGATGGGCAACACACGCACCTGCTCAGGCGCAAGCCAGGTTGGGAATTTCCCTTCGAAGTGCTCGATGAGTAGCCCCACGAAACGCTCAAGCGAACCGAATGGTGCACGGTGGATCATCACTGGGCGGTGACGACCATTGTCGGAACCTACATAGCTGAGGTCGAATCGCTCAGGCAGGTTGAAGTCGAGTTGGACTGTACCTAGCTGCCAGTCGCGACCAATCACATCTTTAACAACAAAGTCGATCTTTGGACCGTAGAATGCAGCCTCACCTAGTTCGACAGTGAAGTCTACTCCGAGGTTTTCAGCAGCAAGTCTGAGGGACGCTTCTGCTTTATCCCAAATTTCACGAGTTCCTACATATTTGTCGGAATCTGGATCTGAGAAGGAAAGTCGGACTCGATAGTCTTCCATACCGAGTGTGTTGAGAACCTTTTTAACGAGGTCTAGGCAGCTAGCGATCTCATCATCCACCTGATCTGGTGTGCAAAAAATGTGGGCGTCGTCTTGAGTAAATCCACGGACACGAGTCATGCCGCCAAGCTCACCAGATTGCTCCCAACGGTATACTGTACCAAACTCAGCGAGACGGACTGGAAGGTCACGGTAGCTGTGCGGGTCGCTATCAAAAATCTTGATATGGTGCGGGCAGTTCATCGGCTTGAGCATGTAACCCTCGATCTCGCCAGTGGAGAGACCATTGGTGAGAACTGAACAGCTAGCCTCTTCATCAGACAATTGCTCCAGCGCGTCACGGTCAGGGATCGCGGGAAATTGACTGTCGGAATAGAATGGGAAGTGGCCAGAAGTGCGGTAAAGGTCGAGCTTACCAATGTGTGGTGTGTACACCTGGCTGTAGCCCTGTGCGTCGAGGTGCTCCGTGATGAAGTCCTGTAGCGAACGACGAACGAGCGCGCCCTTTGGTTTCCAGAGAATAAGTCCCTGCCCTACTGCGTCGTCGATAGTGAAAAGTCCGAGCTCCTTGCCTAGACGGCGGTGGTCGCGCTTCTTAGCTTCCTCTAACTTTTCGAGGTGGTCAGTGAGCTCAGTCTTGTTTTTAAAGCAAGTACCGTAGACGCGCTGGAGGCTCTCATTGTCCTTGTCACCTTTGTAGAATGCCGAAGCCACACTCATTACTTTGAATGCCTTACAGTTGCCTGTACGTCCTACGTGTGGGCCTGCACAGAGGTCCCAAAAATCATTATTCTTGAAGATCGAAATCTCTTCACCTTCAGGGATGCTAGCGAGGAGGTCAGTCTTAAACTTGCTCTCAACTTCGCGCTCAGTAATTGCACCAAGTCGACCGCTCTTAGCCAATGCCAATGCGTCTTCACGGCTAATCACTTCCTTCTCAAACTGGGAATTTTCTTTCACCACCTTCTTCATCTCCGCTTCGATTTTTGCAAAATCGTCAGGCGTGATGCGGTGTTTGAGCTCCATGTCGTAGTAGAATCCATTGTCTACCGGTGGTCCACCAGCGAGCTGAGCATCTGGCCAGATACGCATGATCGCCGTCGCTAGCACGTGGGCACAGGAGTGGCGCAAACGTTCCAAGTCACTCATCTGGTGACGTTCCTCAAGCGATTTTCTATCTTTAGAATCTGACATTACGCCGCTTTGAAAGCAGTCTGAGCCTCTTTTTGCAACTCTAATCGGGTATAATCAAGGTATTAACATACATATCATAGGCTGGCCTCTGCGTGTAGAGACCATAAAAACAAAAACCTCGTTGCGTATTGCGCTATACGAGGTAATTTGAAGTAATGAAATACCGCCTAGAAGCGATCGTGGAAGACCAGCTTTTTATCTGAAAGTCTGGGGCCGCGTGCCCATGCTGCCTTGCTTTGCTCGCCCACAGGAATCATAAATCCTAGCATCATTCCATCTGGAAGGTTGATTAGCTTTGACACGGCTTCTTTATCGAAGCCGATCATCGGACATGAGTCATAACCTAGCTCTCGAGCAGCTAACATAAGAGTCATACCAGCGAATGCTGTCGAGCGGTTTGCCTCGTCACGGATTAACTCGTCGTTGCCTTCGTAAATCGGCTTAATCATTGGACCTAAAATATTCTGGATATCTTCTGGAGCATGCCCCCAGTATTCTTCTGGGTCAGCATTATGCGCATTGAGGTCGGCACATAAAATAAAAAGCACACTCGCGTCAGTCACCTGTTCTTGGTCCCAAGCCGCCGCACGAATTTGCTTTCTGAGGTCCTTATCCCGCACGACTAACAAACGGTAATTCTGCATATTGAATGACGATGGTGCTAATTTAGTAGGCGGATAGGTTCCGCTAAATCCTCATCCGACATCACGTGATCCGAGTTAAAATGTTTGATGGAGCGACGGGTTTCTATATTTCTCTTTGTATTCATGATTTTTGCACGATTTAGGTACCCGTCAGCAACCATAGCTAAAACGAGCACTTGACCCTATGCCTCCGCCCCAAGAAAACACCAGAATCTAGCTGATAAATCTATGGCATCCTCATCTCAACTAGAAAGATGCAAAAGAATTGAGTTCTCTAGATCTCTCACCAATTGAGTCATGTCATCAAATCAAATGACTCTTCAGTATCTTTGCTAGAAATCTCATCTTTCCCTCTACACAGCACTTATAAATATCGTTGGCTAGATTCCCGTGGATCCTCCCCTTTTCACCCCACTACCGAAGCCCTCAAATAGCTATATGATGCTGGTGGTTTCGGGAAACCAGAGCCAAAGCTAGCATGAACAACACTGTGCGAAAAAGCCATTAGCTAAAGTTAAGGGTAACATTTTACGCGTCAGCTTAGTTCTCCTAAACACACCGAAGAGCAAGGAGCAATACCCGGTTCTGATACCTATAGTTGAGATGAAATTGTCTGAGAATTTCCTCATGGGCATGGATGAGGTTTTCCGGGACAAAGTGAAGCGCGGTGACCACTTTGCAATTATCACAAATGTGAAGAGTGGAGCTAAAAAAGGCTCATTCCGGGCCCAGGGCACTCTTGATGAAATATGAACGACAATGAGCATGTATAAGACACTAGCCATAGCTGAAAAGACTGCGCATAATCACGCAGTCGCCATGGCCCAGAATGAGGACCGTTTATCGCATCTATAGGGGGACCAGGTGGATCTGGTGCTGCACTTTTCAAGAGCTGCATGCAGCGCACTAATATGAATATATTTACCGCGCGGACCAACAAAATCGATCACACGCACTCTTTTCGATGCCCCGATGACTGGTTCACCACTCTGATCGCCAAACATGAATACAGCGCGGACTATTTGACTGACTGGAAATACGTCAAAAACAAGCTGCCCAAATACCTGGCCCAAGACCGCCTCTTTAATACTATCGGTACCAAAGACCTCGTAAGATGGGCCGATTCACTTAAAACGTAGCTCACAAACGAGTCGATCAGCCCTAAACGCTAAAAAAACTGCGAGCAATACTGGTCTCCATTTGGAAATGTACTACATCCCGCAGCGCTGCTACTTCTCACGTAATTTTGCCAGCGCTATCGGATTCCTTCGTCAGCTTGCCGGGGCCAGTGGCCACCAGATCCTTGCTCCAGCCGTGTGTTCTCTCGTGCTCGAAGCTGTAGTCCCAGTATTCATAACATGGCTGACTCTTGGGGGCGCGGGACTGCGACAGTCGGAGGTGTGTGGTACACAGAGGTCGGGTTGAAGGTCGACTCAAGTGGGAAGATTTCGACTGGGACAATAAACACATCATTATACGCCTCGGAACATCTAGGAATAGATGAAGCCGTATCGTTCCGATCTGTAGGTCTCCACGCGAGTGGCTTAAGTCTTGGCGCAGTGCTAAAGGCTTCTTCCACAAAACCCACAGCCTAGCATCACAAGCTCAAAGAGGACTATCGCAAACAGCACGCCTAGTTTACCTCATGGGTGACCGGAGTTCCAATTACATCATAGCCTCCCGAGTATTCTAACGTTTAGTTCAGACCGATGACCTCGGCCTCACTGCTCAAGAGGATGATCGCACCATTGCCATTCTTAAAAAGAACTACCTCAATTCACGCTTCGCCGATGATGCCACACTGACGTGCTCCATCACACCTCACAAGATGAAGTAAATCAATACTGAGCGAGTGGTTAAAAAATAATCTGGGATAACAACAAAATCAGAGGATCACCCCATAAATGTCCCACACCAATCTCTAGTGTGTTATTTCTACGGGTTAACGACTCTGGTTCACACCATAACCACATCGTTTAAATAAAAAACTACCTCACATAAATCTAGACCAATCCAACACCGATAAGAATCGGTCCACACGCTCTGCTGATGCTACCACACC